>NZ_JBEPMO010000004.1:0-235871 GCF_040545805.1 Moheibacter stercoris | reverse complement strand
GGAATATTGAAACAAGAATTTTTAATAGAAAGAACTAAAAATATAGATGATTTAAGGAAAATGGTTAAACAAAGTGTTTATCTTTATAATAACATTAGACCACATCTAAGTCTTAATATGGAAACTCCAGAAAAAAGACACAAAAAAATCCGAAGAAATAAAATCTCTCCGGATTTAAATTATAGTTAATAACTGTCAATCTATTTTAGGACTAGTCACATTAAAAAATTTACTTGGAACTTGGAGCACCTTCGCTATTAAAAGCTTTTCGTTGGAATTTCAAGTTTAAAATCTTACTTGTTCATGTATTTCTTCGAAACCAATTCGCCTTTGTCGGTTATTAATTGAATGAACAAAACTTCTTTTCCAAACAGATGACTTGGAATCACAAAGGATTTGGCATTCACTCGATCTTGTTTGTACACCAATTTGTTGTGGATGTTAAAAATCTCGATGCTTTCAATCGGGTCTTCTGAAGAAGTAAATTGAATATTTTGTTGATTTTTGTACACATTCACAAGATTGCTTTTCGTAGAAAGCTTGATGTTTTTCATTTTGTACACGATAAAGAAACGATCATTGAATTCGCCCGCTGTTGTTCTAAATCGGTATTCATTTGTATTCAAACGCGTGTAAAGGTTATTCAATTTGTCCCATAAGAAGATGGATTGATTTTCGTTGAAAACACCTTCTTGATCATACAATCGGATGGTGTAATGTCCATTTTCGTACGCTTTGTATCCTAATCGGATGGTATCATTTCGGTGGAATTCACTCTTTCCTTGAATTTTCAATTGGAATTGATCTAGGATGGAATAGATATCGTCAGATGAACCAAAAGATTTGCTATCATCAAGGGAGAATTCATTATTTCCACCTTCGAAATACGCAACGGCCATCATGGTAGTTGCATTATCTGGCGTAGTCATGGTCAACCAAAAGCGGTCAGTTTCCGACTCATCCAATTCATTTTTACCCGTAAAAGTAGGGCCAAAAGAACCCGTTCTCATGCTATTGTCCATGTGCAATTTCGCTAGATTGGCATCTGGTTTTGCGCGTACCATAAAAGCGGTTCCGACCGAGGTATATTTCGTAGGGACTTTTAAGTCTCCGCTTGTTGCAGTGGCTGCCACACCGGTTCCACCGCCCGCTGCGGCATTGAAATAAGCATAATGGTCTCCTTGATAATCAGATCCTTGTTGGACAAACACTTCGTTTCCTCGGTTGTCCCAGAAGTAAAATTCGGGTTCAATTAAATCTTGGTTTCGGCTGTAGACTTTGCTTATGTCGAGGGTAGACGGATAAGGATTTCCGACCAAATTATAGCCAGGATCGGGATTGGAATTGTAGGTGTAGTTCAATTCGAATTCCAAAACACCATTGAAAGGAGTTCCAAAGAAGTCCGCCATGATGGTTGATTCTGGAACGGCAGCTTTGGAAGGTTCACGTACGGCAAATCCTTTTCCAGGTTCATAGGTACCAGGAGTAGAGGTGAAGAAATTGGCATCTTCGTTAAATTGCAAAACGTTGGGTTGTCCTGGATAAATCGTTTTGATGGATTGACCGATCAATGGCGAAATAACAAAATTGTATTGTTTTCTATCATTGCTCGGATTGGCCATATTTTGGAAATTGAATTCTTTTTTCACTTGAATAAATCCTGTATTGTTTATCTCATCATCCAATTGAACCAAATTCGCATCATGTTCTATCAAGAAATCTTCTTTGGAAGCGAGATTGGTGATTTCTTCTGCTACTGTTAAGGTATTTCCTTCTTTTATTTCCAATTTCCCACCGGCTTCGATTAAAATATTCTTTGCCTCTGCATCGGGAAGATTGACTTGAAGTATAGAACCCGCAGGAACCTTCACACAATTTTGTAGCGTAGGGATTGTGTCTTGGGACCAATTCTCAGAATTATCCCAATTCCCAGATTCTGCAATAAAATGGGTGAAATAATTTTCAATGTTTACAGTATTTTCTTTCGTACAATCATTTTGGGTTGAATAAACAATCGCTTTGTAGGTCTGTGGCGAATCGGGTGCCGCATAAACCGTAGAGGCATGGCCACCATCGTAAGGGATGGTTTTCATTTCGTCTAAGAACAATCCTTCGATAGGCTCCCAAGTAATTGGATTTTGACGTTTTCCTTTGATTTCAATATCATCCAAGAACCAATAATCCAATCCCATAGAATGTCCTGTGTATCGGAATTGAAAATAAAGAGTTGGAACACGATCATATTGGCTTAAATCGACGGTAATTTGTTCGGCCGGACGATCTTGATTGACGGAAGTTAAACTCCAAACAGGCGTGTAGTTTACACCATCTGTCGAAACATCCAAATAGAAATTTCGGTTATATGAACTGTATAAATCTACATCAATCATTTGACGGAAACTAATTCGAACATCATCATATTCTTCCAAATTGATAGCCATTCGTTCGTTCGAATAAGGATTGTAGGGGAATTGAGACCAAGAACCTTGTGAGTTTCCAGAATTGTAATACAGAACAACTTCTGGTGGAGCTCCATTGGCATAATTCGCATCGGCAATACCTAATAGAAGATTATTATTTGATCCATTGTACGCCCAATTGCTATAGGTTCCAGCCGAAAATCCTTCATAGTACACATAGGAATCTTCAATTCCCCCATCAGCGGTTAATTTGACAACATCGTAGGCGCATCCTTCTAAAATTTCAGGTGTATTGGTGCGATTGATGGTGATTTCGGTTGGGGCAGGAGCAAACATGATGTGAACCGGATAACGGTTGGACTCACAATTCGCATTCCCAGCTGAAATATAAAAACTTGAATCTCCCGAAATTTCTGGTGTCTGAAAGGTTCCTGAATTTCCATTTATAGTAGCAACGGGTGTTCCTCCAAATGGAGTCGTATACAAATGCATTTCGGTTGTATGTTGATTTCCTTGAACGCTAATGGGAGCAGAAGTAATTCCACAAGCAATTCCTGTGTTGATTTGCGTAATTGCTGCGTTACAAGTGTTGAGGGTTACGCCCGTGATGATCAAACTAAAGTTTTGTCCGCCATAAGGCAAAGTTCCTTTGTGAGTAATTTCAATCGTATAGTTTCCTGAAGCATTGGGAACATCAACTCTTTCAAATGGATCGACATTATTATCTCCTTTTCCATTGGTGGTAACGCCTGTTAATCGCCATGGGAAATAGGTAGAGTTGCCTTTTTTGACACGAATGTCTAAATCATGAACCAATCTTGGAGTAGGATCATTCAAGTTGGTGGTCGTGTTCCCAGGTCGATCTGTCCAAGAAATCGAGGCTCTTAATTCTTGAATTCCATTGGATACCACGTTTATGGTTTGAGGGGAATTATTGGTTAAGTTCAATTCGTAAATCAAGCTATTGGAATTCTTTAGGGAGATGGTTTCGGCCGCTTTTTTTGCATTCAAAAGTCCCCAACCATACACAGCATCTGGACCAGCTGGTCCAGCATCATCTGCGGTATGCAAGGCCAATCCTTTTAGAGTTGCAGCACGCATAAATTCGCCATTGTTTAATTTCTGATAATGTTCTTGCAACAACAACAAAGATCCCGAAACATTGGGCGAAGCCATAGAGGTTCCTGTAATGGAGTTATAGGCAGTAGGACTTGTTTCAAAGGTGGAGTAAACAGAGGTTCCGTTTCCGGTAATATCGGGTTTGATACGCAGATCATCGGTTGGTCCTTGGCTACTCGATCCATTGATGGTTACACTCACCAATTCGCCAGCAGAATTGATGACAGCATCTTGCGCATTGGCGACTACGAGATTGTTTTTGGATGTTGCATGACCGGTTAATTTATCATAACCCGTTAAACCACCCAAGGGACTAGTGGTGATGGGATCATATCCGTCATTTCCTGCAGCTACCACCATCAAATAATAAGGCGCATTGTACATGATCTGATCCCAAGAACGTGAATCAGCTATATAAGCACCTGGAAAATAACTTGGCAAAGCATAACCTCCGTTTTGTGTAAACGATGCATAGCCGTACGAATGATTGGAAACCAACATCCCATTGGAATTTGCATTTTGTGTGGCTTCTGAAATATCGGAATTCCAATCAAAGCCAATGGCTTTTGCATAAGGTGCCATCCCTTTGGCATTGGGTACTACTCCCGAAGAAATGATTGTACCTGTAACATGCGCAGCATGATAGTGAAGAGCCGTGGAATTATCTCCTTTTGAAAATCGATTGTTTCCTCCTGGACCATCGTATTCCTGATGCGAAGCAAGAGCCAATCCTCCATCCCAAACATAAGCTGTCATGTTTTGTCCCATCAAGTCCATACCTAATCCTCCATTGATGTGAAGATAATTGGTGCGGGTTGATTTGGCCGAATCTACATTGTAGGTGATATAATAAAGTGGTGTACCATCTGGTAAGATTTTTTGCAATTCAGCAAAAGCTCCGTTCTGTTCGTAGGTTAAAGGAATGTTGTTCCTTCGTGCAAAATGTAAAACCGTGCGCCTATCTGCATTTTGTAGGCGAATGAATTCATTTTGTAATTCCAATAAACCAACGAGATTGGTTTTCGAACGTATCCAGTTGATTTGTTCGGTTGTTTGTGCAGTAATAGAAATGCTTAGGCAAGAGATAAAACCTATGCATACCCAAAAATAAAATTTCCCCATGTTTCCTAATGTGTTATGCCCCAAATAATTGTTTCGTTGTTTTTAGGAGAGAGAGTAGAGGTAAGAAATGAAACGGTTAAATACCTCTATTACAAATATTAAAAAAAATAATCGAATAATTTAAGAAAATTTTAAGAAAGTTTTGTCAAGCTATAATTTTTTGGTCATACTAGTTTGTTAGCTAAATGATTATTTGCCAATAGGAATTGTATCAAATTTAATTTTACATAAAATTAAATTTAAATCCAGTAGTCAGCCAACGAGAAGGAAGTGGAATTGATCCTATTTCTGAATATTCCGCATTAAAGAGAACCCGTTGTGCATTATGAATTAGGATAAAAAAGTTGTTCATCTGATTGAAAATCAGTAAATTGTTTTAGCCATAAAACATTTACAATGAACAACTTAATTGCAAATTACGAAAGAAACCTAACGGAGTGGTTCGACGTAGTCAATTTTGGAAGTATTGAGGAAATATCATCTGATACCCCCGCTGCCGATTAACGAAGTGTATCGTGTGGCATTAGCAATAAAAAAGTTTAATTATTTGTACCTTACAGTAAAACTTAAATCCAATTAGTAGAAATTATAAATTTCATAATCCCGATGGATTGTATTTTGTAAGTTTTGCTGTTGTAGGCTGGTTAGATGTTTTCACACGAAACGAATAGAAAGACATCCTGATAGACAGTCTTGATTTTTGCCCAAAGGAGAAAGGCATGGAAATCGTTGCTTGGTGCATAATGACCAATCATGTTCATTTAATTTTTAGAAGTATAAGGGGTAAGAAACCAGAAACTATATTGGGTGATTTTAAAAGATTTACTAGCAAAAAGATTGTAAAAGCAATTCAAGATACCCCAAAGGAAAGTAGACGAGAATTTTTACTTGAACAGTTTGAAAAAGCAGGTGATAATAGTTCAAATGTTCGCAACTATCAGTTTTGGCGTCATGACAATAAGCCTATTGAGCTTTGGAGTACAAAAGTTATACTGGAAAAAATAAATTATATTCATCAAAATCCTGTTGAAGCTGGAATAGTTTATCACCCAGAAGAGTATCGCTATAGTAGTGCAGTTGATTATGCTGGATAAAAAGGTATGATTGGAAATTTAGTTATATTTAGAAATTATTGAAAGATTTTATTAATGTACCACAGGATGAATTGACTTCGTCGAATCTTCGACTTCGTGCGGTAGCGGGGTGAAAATTAAGAATTAAATGATAAATATTTTAAGTTAGCTGTAAAGGATTTTCAAAATCAGGCTAGAACAGAACACCCAATTTTACACAAAAGATAGTCATGGAAATAATTTATAGGCCAAGTAAAAAAAAACTTTTTCATAACATTTTTATCTATAGCATACTGATAGCTTGTGGTTTATTTATTTTAATAAAATCAGATTACATAGCTACAACCTATTACGCAAGAAGTTTAGGCTTATTTGGAACGCAAACATCTTTACAAATCCTTGGGATTTTAAGTATCACAGGGCATTGTTTTTTAATTATAGGCACAATAAATTTATTCTTCCAGAACTACGTCCTGATAATTAATGAAGAAGGTTTTATTAACAATACAAACTTCACCAATGCTGGCTTGATTCTTTGGAGTGATGTTATAGACATAGGAATAAATAAAAAAAAATACTTTAGTAGGATTTCAATTTATATGAATAAAAAAAATAAAAAGAAATACTATAG
Source organism: Moheibacter stercoris (assembly GCF_040545805.1). Lineage (NCBI taxonomy): Bacteria > Pseudomonadati > Bacteroidota > Flavobacteriia > Flavobacteriales > Weeksellaceae > Moheibacter > Moheibacter stercoris. The sequence goes on along the minus strand of NZ_JBEPMO010000004.1, from coordinate 229,506 downwards.
TAAGATCAAAAATCCAATTATTAAGTTAAATGTTATTATTTATAATAAAGTTTACGGAGCACCTTTCTATATAGAAACAACACACCTATCAACTTCAGATGATGAATTATTTGAAATACTAAAAAAACATGCCAAATTGTAATTTGAATTCACTCTTCCACGCTGCCGGACTCCCGAATCATCGGGATGTATCGTGTGGTAATTTATAAAAGAAAACAAACCACTTCAATTATAGGACTGGTTATTTTTTTGTTTAAAAAGAAAAAGAAACCCTTTATCAAGACGGAACTTCAAAGTATTGTTTAGTCCATTTAAATGAAAACTGGTTAAAAGGCCTTGTCAAGGTTTTGATCCTTGACAAGGCTCAGTCCAATAGCTATCAATATTATATTGCTACTATTTATAAAATCATTTTTCAAAGGTGAAAATGTTAGGTACAAATTCTTTCAATAATTTACATCTAATTATGCTATTTAAGTCTAGAAGCCAGTATTCCTTATAAAATCTACGTCATTTGATGCCAAAATTGTCGAAATAAGTCATCACTACCAATTGGCTAAACATTCTATAAACCAAAATAATTCCCATATAGCTTATAGGACAATTTTGTAACTTTGATAAAAATCCAAAAGAAATGGATACAACAGTCGATTTAAGAAAGCGCGTTCTAAATTACATTCAAAATGCTGACGATAAATTACTGCGATTGATACAAGCATTGGCAGAGACCTATCAGTCAGATGAAAATACGGTTGAACATGATTTAACAGAACTTCAGAAAAAAGAATTGGATGCGCGTATGGAAAGCTACCAAAATAATCCAGAAAACGTTACGGACTGGAAAGAAATGAAAGATAGCTGGTAATGGTTTACACGGTCAAAATTTTACCGATTGCTCTCAAAGATTTGCGAAATGAAAAAATCTGGTACCAAGAGCAAAGTGAAAATATAGGCGAAGAATTTAAAAAAGAAATTTATCAAGAAATTGATTATATCAGTAAAAACCCCAATCATTTCCAACTCAAATACCAATCTATTCGTCAAGCTTTAGTAAAACCTTTTCCCTATGCCATTTTTTATTTTATTGATGAAGAAAGAGCGAGAATAGTTCTAGTAGGGATTCTTCACGTCAAAAGAAATCCAAAAATTATTCAAAAACGAATCAAATAGGTTCTTTAAAGGAGTCTTGTTAAGGTTTTAAATGCCCATATATCGTTCAATTTCAATTGATTTAAATTTTGGATATATTTAGAGTTTAATAAAGGATTTACTAAATTGACCACAAGATGCTCCCTAAGCTTTGGGAGTGCGGTAGCGGGAAGGATTCACTGTATAGTAGTTATAATTAAGGAAAATGCAAAAGAATAATAATTTAGATTTTATTAATGATTGGTTAACTTTTATTATAAAATTTTTATATCAAAATAAGCAAAATTCTGCCTATTTTGAAACTATGCTCTTACGTTTGGAAAATTATTATTCAATTAAAAATAAAAAAGAGATGAATTCCATGCTAATGGAACTTCGTTCTATTTTATCAACAAGTTCAATTGAATTGAGAATTAAATTAGATGATGCTTTAAGAGAAAAATTTAACCTTTCTTTTAAAGATATCTCTCCAATTAAAAAAAGCAATCAATTCTTAACTGAAAAACAAAATTCAGAAGTTGAATTTATCAAAGATTGGTCTCTTACAATTATTAATTTTTTAAAATCTATACATAATTTAGAGGTTTCATTTTTGCTTGATAATGAACAAATTTTTTCTGAAGAAGTAAAACGTAAATATTTAATGGAAACAAGTCCTTCAATTTATATAAAGGGATTAAGAATGGTTTTCAATGATATTAATGAAATGGCATTGGATTTATCATTACAATTACAAGTTGAACTTAACAAATTGTTACTTAGTAAATTTGAAAAAGATTTGAATTTTTATTCAACTTCATTATCTAAAAAAGTTAGACAAATCATCAAGAGAGGAGAAATAAAAAATCCAAATGAATTTAGATTATTGCAATCTAGAGCTGAATTAATTTATGAAAATGAAGAGTTAAAAACTGAGCTCACTGAGATTAATAAATTAATGGTGAGCTACGAAGAAGATGGAAGAGCTGAAGTTTAATAATTTGTAATTTTCAGCTATAACCCGATATCGCGGATTTTCAATCCGTGAAAAAAGTATAAAAATCCACTCTGTTTATGGAGTGGTTATTTTTGATTAAAAAGAATAAAAATCATTCTCGATTCCCCACAGTCATTTGGTTAAAGAAAAATAAATCAATTATCGATTACTGCGCAAACGCTATGGTCATCACAGAAATTTTCGCTTCCGGATATTCAGTATGAATCAAATTTACACAAGTAGAAATGGTTGCACCCGTAGTCAGAACATCATCCATCAACAAAAAATGACCTTCAATGGGTTGATTCGTCAGTCCGAAAGCTGTTTGAAGTGTGGTCAGTCGTTTGCTTCGATTTTTCAAAATTTGCGAAGGATTGTTTTCCTTTCGTATCAATATATCTTCTCGTAAAGGAATTTCAAAATGTTCCGCCAATGTTTTGGCATACGGAACCACTTGATTATAGCCTCTTTTCTTTTCCTTTTTCGGGTGAATCGGTACCGGAATAATTCCATCGAATTTCGATAAATCCAATTCCGATTTTGCTTTATCGGCTAGTAATATCCCAATTTCAGGATGATTCAGATATTTCAAATGATGCAGTAATTTTTGCGTCACATTGTTGTGCTGGAAATACAAGAAACTATGAGCTGAACTGAGATTGCAGAGTTTTTTCAATTTGGTATAAGCCGGATTTTCTTTGTCCAAATGCCAATGCGTATAAGGTAAATTGGCGGCGCATGGTATACACAAAGGATTGTCAAAGGAAATGATGGCATCACAGTTCAGACAACGCCTTGGAAAAAATAAATCGAAGATAGCCTGTCCGATTGATTGGATTTCCATTAACTTTGCAGTTGGTTTAGACCATTAAGGTAATGAATAAAATTCGCGTAACAAAATCATTTAACTTCGAAACAGCCCATGCTTTGTATGGTTATGACGGAAAGTGTAAAAACATTCACGGACATTCCTACAAGCTTTTTGTCACCGTAAAAGGAACTCCTATTCAAGACAATTCCAATCCAAAATTTGGGATGGTCATTGACTTTGGGGACATCAAAAAAGTGGTAAAAGCTCAAGTGGTCGATCAATTTGACCATGCGATTTTGTTGAATGAAAATTCACCACACAAAACCTTGGGAGACCAATTGATTGCGGAAGGGCACAAAGTGATTTTCACTTCCTATCAGCCATCTTGTGAGAATATGTTGTTGGATATGGTGGACTTAATTCGTCCGCATTTAGATGCCTCTGTAGAATTGCATTCGTTGAGACTTCACGAAACCGAAACATCATATGCTGAATGGATAGCCGAGGACAACAAATAGAACTTCAACTCCCACCAGGCAAAAAAATCTATTTTGCTTCAGACCAACATTTGGGTGCGCCAAACGATGAAGAAAGTTTGGTTCGCGAAAAACGATTTGTTCGTTGGTTAGATGAAATCAAATCCGATTGTCAAGTTTTATTTCTTTTGGGAGATCTGTTTGACTTTTGGTACGAATACAAACAAGTTGTTCCTCGTGGATTCGTTCGTGTTTTGGGGAAATTAGCCGAATTATCAGATTCTGGTATCCAAATTTATTTCTTCACGGGTAACCACGATTTATGGATGCGCGATTATTTGTCCAAAGAAATCGGAATAACCGTTTTCAGAGATCGTCAAGTATTTCATATTAATCAGAAGAAATTTTTTATTGCACATGGCGATGGATTAGGACCCAATGACAAAGGCTACAAGCGCATGAAAAAGTTGTTTACCAATCCGCTTGCACAATTCATGTTCAGTACCTTTTTACATCCAGATTTTGCAGTAAAATTGGGCATCAATATGTCACGTAAAAACAAATTGATTTCGGGAGACGAAGACGTGAAATTCTTGGGCGAAGACAAAGAATGGTTGGTTCAATACGCCAAACGTAAATTGGAAACAGAGCATTATGATTATTTCGTTTTTGGACATAGACATATGCCAATGGAAATCAACGTTGGTGAAAATTCAATCTATATGAACTTAGGAGATTGGGTAAATTACTTTACCTATGCGGTTTTTGACGGTTCTAACTTAAGTTTAGAACGAAACATTGCCCAATAAATCCTGGTAGAATTCCATGATTTCCACTCGGAAATAAAATCCCATCATACAGACTAAAAATGCCCAAAGGATGATTTCTTGAAGAATTTTAGAGGATTGGTATTGGACAAATCTTGTAAAGAATATCGCAATCGGAAGTCCCAAAAAGGCCAACAACGAATAGAATTCTCCTCCAAATACAATCAAAATGATCAACAAATTGATAAAATACAAAAAGGTTAAAAAGTATTTATGACGTTTGTTGATGTCTTGTGTGTTGGAATTGGACAAATGATCAAACCAGCAAACCAAAATGAACAAGCCTATCGGAATCAAGCTCCATAAGGAATAGTTCCAAAAATCGATACAAAAAGCCGAATAATAAGTTTCCAACCAAGCCAATTGATCTGTTAAAAATAATAACTGAATTCCTACGACCAAGGGTAAAGTAAATCCGATGAAAAACAACAAAAAGGATTTGATGTTAAAGGATTGAACGTAGAAAAATATAAAGATTAAGAATCCAGCTAAGAGTAAACTTGGCGGATAGAAAAATCCGGAAATGCTCAATAGAATTCCAATATCAAAGAAGAATTTCTTGTTCTCCATACTCTGTTCGGTAGCGAGCAATCGCCAAAAGATAAGCGTAACGAAAAATAGAGAAGTAGAAATTCTTGGTTCAAATGCTATGTCAGCAAATGGAAACATCCAAATCATCAAAAACCAAATGCCAAAACCTGGATATTTGATTAAATTTTGATTGAAAATAAGGACCGAAGAAAGGAGGATGGTTGCAGCAAAGGAAATAATTCCCAAATTATCAATCCAATCTGTTGAAAAAGGTGTGTTTTTCCACAAGAAAAGGATGAAAAAAAGGACGCCTAAAATAATTTCTGCAAAAAAAGATTTTCTTGAAAGTAAATTTACCAACATTTTTATAACTTTGTCCTTTTAAGGAAACAAAGATATGGGATTAATTACAGATATATTCTTCGGAATCGCAAATTTCTTCAAGTGGATTTTTGAAAACACTTTGGAGCCAATTGGAGTTGGAATGGACTGGCTTTTGTTTATCATCGGAATGGTGATGATGGGATGGTGGTTATACAAATTGGTTCAATTTGGTAACGATAACGAAAAAGATTACGAAGGTTGGTAAATCTAAACATTTAGAATACCCATTAAAAAATATATCCTGTTGGGAATTCATTCTAAACGGGATTTTTTATGTTCAAAATTTTCGTTTTAGATAGCATTTTCATCGCCAAAGATCATCAGTTTAACCGTCTTGTAAATGATGAAAATATCCAATAGAAAAGACCAATTGCGAACATAATAGATATCGGCACGAATTCTTTTCTCCATATCAATATCACTATCAATTGCTCCTCTATAACCTTTTGTCTGGGCAAGTCCTGTAATTCCTGGTTTCACATAATGGCGCAATGAATATCTCTTAATGATTTCGGAATAAGATTCGTTTTCTGACACCATATGAGGACGAGGTCCTACAATCGACATTTCTCCTTTTAAAACATTGATAAATTGGGGTAATTCGTCTAAACTTGTTTTGCGTAAGATTCTTCCGAGTCTGGTTACTCTTGGATCGTTCCGTTCCGTAGGCTTCACGGAATTATGTTTATGGGGAATCATGGTGCGAAACTTCAAACAATCAAATTCCTCCCCATTCAAACCATTTCGTTTCTGAGAAAAGAAGATAGGTCTTCCTTGAGTGATTAAAACTAAAAGTGCAATAATAGGCATCAACCATGAAAGAAGGAAAACGAATACAAAAACGGTAAAAACGATGTCAAATACTCGTTTTGTAAATTGGTTGAATGTATGGTCAAGTGGAAGTTTTTTGTAATAAAGTATTGGAAAAGAGTCCAAATAGTTTATTTCTAAACTCTGTTTATTTTCAATGGAACTATCTGGAATGTAACCAATTATTTTGTAATTTTTTTCTGCTATTTCAACAATTTGGTTAATAGTTGTCTCGCTTAAACCACTGCCCAAACAAATGTAGATTATGTCAATTTTCTGCTGAATTAATTCATCTTGAAATGTTTCCAAATCAAATAATTGCTGGTTTTGTTTAGGGTCTTTAGATACAAGAATTTTGGTTACCATCAAACCAAATTCTTTTTTTTCATTCATCAAATTCAACAGGCCATCCGTATTATTGTTGTACCCGACCAACAAAACATTTTTATTATCAAGTCCTTTTCTCCACTTGTGTTTCAAAAGTCGTAATACTGCGAATCTAGAGACCAAAAGGTAAATAAATAATATAGCCAAAAACACCAAAGATAACTTGCTTGAATATAACATTTCTGACTTCCCGCCTGAAATTGCAAATAAAATAATGGCAAATCCTAAAGTTTGGAAGGTTGATTTTCGCGCAAATTCAAGGTATCTCGTTAACCTGAAACTTTTATAAAGTTTGGAATGGTTTGAAATTAATAACCAGAAGATGATAAATAGCAACAAGGATTTATAATGAACTTTCCCAAAAATAATTAGACCTTGAAGACTTCTATCCCAAGTAGGATCGTTTACAAAAAGGAACAAAAAGAACAAGAATACAAGGATTGTGAGGTCCAAAATTACCATCCCAATAGGAATTTTTAATTTTGATTCTTGGTTTTTTGTCATTTGTTCTTATTTACACTTCTAAATGGTGGATAATAGCGCAAATATATCAAATTTGAGATAGTAAAGTATGTTCTTCTAGCATCTTTTCCACATTAAAAGAAAAGGATTTTCAAAAGGTTGTTTGGCTTGGTGAGTAATATTCTCTTGAATGAGTTTGGTAGAAAACGATGGATTTAAAAATAATGCGAAGTTTCTATAAATTAGATTCCGAATACTTTATACAGATAGTAAATTGGTAATGCTATTGATGAACTCTTTTTTAGAGAATTTTTGGGAATGTTTTGAAATGTATTCATAATCAAACTGGTGGGATTCAAATTCCTCGACAGATTTGATAAGAGAAGTTACATTTTGATTCTCTACCAAAATTCCTGTTTTTTTATGTAAAATAGTTTCTGCCGTGCCGCCATTACCAATTGCAATTACTGGGGTTCCACAAGCTTGAGCTTCAACGGCTGCAATTCCAAAATCTTCTATACCAATGTAAATTGCCGCTTTGGCTTTTTTCACATACTCATATACCTTGTCGCTGTTCAAGAAACCTGTAAATTGTATATTGGATTTAGCGGTTTTTCTGAATTGATCATTAAGTTCACCATCTCCAATCAAAATCAGCTTTTTATCGGGCATTTGATTAAAGGCATCAATCAAAATGTCGAAACGTTTCATTTTTGCAAATCGTCCAACCGCAACATAGTAATCTTCCTTTTGGGTGTATAGTTGGTATGTTGATAGATCTACTGGCGGATAAATAACGACTGAGTCACGATGATAGTGGTCCCATAGCCATTGCTTTTGAAACAAAGAATTGGCGATTAACAGATCTGGTTTTTGAGCTGATTGAACATCGTATTTTTGTAAATATTTTACGAAGGGTAAAATCAGGAACTTAAATTTCCCAAAATACAAATCAATTTGTTCATCATCCCATATGTATTTCAAATTTCGAGATTGAATATAAGAGTAGTGAATTTGATCTGCTGATGTTTTTGAAATCCCTTTAGCAATGTTATGCGATGAGCTAAAAATAAATTTCGAATTGGGATCTATTTTGATTTGTTTTACAAAATAGGGGAATAAGGGTAAAAGGTAACGGAAGTATTTTCCAAAAACTTGAAGTTTTGTTGAATGAATTTTGGGATTTCCTTTGAAAAATAAATGTTTATCTTCTGGTTTTCGAATATCTGTCAAAGTGTAGACTTCATCAAAATTTATAATTTCATCTAAAATAGTTATGACTTTTTCTGCACCTCCATATAAATCGAGCCAATCTGCAACCAAAACTCTTTTACCTTTCATTTCAAGAAAATTAACCATTGTTAAAATTAGTGAGTTTCTTGAGTTTGTTTGATAAATCTCGAGAAATAAAATATAAAAAGGAGTTTCTCAATAAGCTATAAATAGGGTAAAAGCCAAATTCAAAATGGTTGAGAATTATTTTGATTCTGTTTTTAACTTGGAGTTTTCTTTTTTGAGTTGAAATAGATTTTTCTTCTATAACATACACTAACAAAGATTCTGGCAAATTTTCGCATTTAAATTTTTTAACCGCATCAAAATAGAATGCATAATCTTGTGCAGCATGTCTGTATTCATATTTATACAAGCCAATTGTATCGAGAATTTTTTTTCGGAAAATAACAGTTGGGTTTATGAACATGCTATTTACAAACATCTTTTTCTTGATTTTTTCATATTCCGTTGGGAATTCCAATACAAACATAAAATCACCATTTTCATTCACGATATCTGCCCATGTTCCCAAAACCATCACATCAGGATTTCTATTCAGGTAGTCTAATTGTTTTTGATATTTATTGGGTTTATTTAAATCTCCACAATCTAAACGTGCAATTAGCTCATAATCCATTTTTTGAATTAATGATAGTCCATGATTTGCAGCAATTCCAACTCCTTGATTTTTTGGCAATAATTCTAAAAAAACCTCTCCTTTGGTATAGATTGATTTTAAGTGATTTAAAGTAGGTTTTGTCTCGCTTCCATCATCGACAATCATAATGTCAACATCAAAAGGTTCATCTATAGATAAAAGAGTTTTTTCTAATCCTTCTAGATTGTTATAATGGGCGATAAGTACAATTAAATTCTTGCCAATCATTTTATTGATTTTGCTACCTTGATTCCACTAAAAAATATATAAATAGATAGAAAAGGTAATTATTTTTGGGTATCTTGTTTACGATTACCAATACTGGTGTCGCAAGATAAGAATAAACTTATTATCCAAACAAATCCAACAAGCATCGCACCAAGCTGTCTACTTAAAACATTTTCAAAAAAGAAGAACAAAGCTAGCGCTAATACAATGGCAATCTGTGGATATGTTGAGGAGTTTTTATATAACAAAGTTGTCATGAACAATAAGAAAAGAATTAAACCAATAAAACCTGTACTAAGTAAAAAGTTTAGATATTGATTATGTGTATTAAATCTACTTTGTATAAAATATTGTCGATGGTCTTCGTCTAAAAATCCATCTTTTGTTGTATAATTTTCTACTAATTTATCAATTGTAGTTCTATAACCATACCCTAAAATGGGCAATGGTTCCGCTTGCAAAATTTGATAAGCAGATAACCAGATATGTGATCGTGGTTCCATTGCAATTACTTTCTGTACTTTGATATCTTCTTGGGCGAATCCAGCCGTTAAACGACTTTTGAAGGTGGGATTTGTCAGTGCAAAAACCAAAATTCCAGCTATTCCTATACTTACAGCTCCAAAAAGTTTCAGTTTATTTTTGGCATAAAATATAGATATACCTAAAATAATCACCAAAGTTAAAATAGAAAGTCTTGCGGAGATAAATAGAATAAAACTTGCAAAAATTAAGCAAACTACACCTAAGAGTATACGTTTGGCTCGATTTTGACTTTTGGTAATCAAATAAAAACATAAACAAATCGACACGATGTAAATAAAGCCCAAAAACGGTCTTTCTCCCATCAATAATTCATTCACTTCTTTTCCTACATCTAACTTTAGCGTTTGAAAATGCAGATAATGATTCGTGAGTTTGCCAACTGATATAAGTAGTAAACCAAAAGAACCTAATAGAAATGAATAAATCAGTTTAGGAAAATCATTTTTATGAATTCCTAAAGCTAAAATTATAAAGATAGGAACAGAGATTAATTTGTTGAGAAAGCCTAAGTCCTTCCAATGTTGATTCCACAAAATGCCCATTAATGTCCACAAACAAATAGCCAAATAAGCGAAAAATGGGATTGTGTTTAATTTTGACAATGATTTTTTTTTGAATACAAAAGGAAACAAAATCAAAAGTAGACCCGTAATAATGTTGGGGCCGGCCTTAAAATGTTCAGTGAAAGGTATAAGTAAACATAACGCAGAAAATAATAGAGGATAGATTTTTTGAATATTCTTCACTTTAGAGTTATTTACTTTTGATTGAACGATATTAGAAAACAAATATTTTATCTTTTTTGTAAATAATCGCAATTGTTATACTATGCCATATAACGATTGTAATACCCGTTGCAAGAGCAGATCCATTCATCCCCATTTTGGGAATTAAGAGGTAGTTTAACGCGACGTTAAGTAAAAAGGCAAAAATTAGAATTTTATGTAAAATCCTTTGTTTCCCAGTCATATTCATATAATTTCCTGCCATTCCCATTACGGTTGTGATGTATTGTGCCGTTATAAGGATGAATAAAGCCATTTTGGCTGATTTATATTGTTCTCCAAAAAGACCTAAAACAAATTCTGCAAAAACAAATAAAAATAGAATCGCAGGAGTACTAAATAACAACATCAATCTGATGGAGGATTTGACGAGTTTCTGCAATTCATCCAATTTTTGTTGATTATAGAGTTCAGCAATTTTTGGTGCTATTACAACATTTACAGACATTACACCGATCATAGTAAGAGATGCAACACGAACAGCCGTGTCATAATAGGCGACGGTGTCAAATTGCTCAAATTTACCCAACAAAATAACATCTGTACTTTGCATGAGGAAAAATGTCATCGCATTGAGTGCCATCGGATAGGAAGTGTAAAATATTTCCTTCGTAGATATTTTTACGTCAGGATTAATTTCGCCTAATTTTTTAAATTCCAACGCCAATAAAATACAAGTGATTAGGCAAAGCACTACAAAACATCCTAAGTATACATCCACTAAATAGAAATCTAAATCATTTATGAGTAGAATGTAAGCTCCTATGAAAAATAGTCCATATCGGGTGATATTTCTAAAGATTTCTGAAATAACCATTTTATTCAATGCTCGAAACATTTCAATGTTGAGCATCATGATGGAATGGAAAAATAAATAAAATGTAACTTTTTTAACTAGTCCAAAAGGGTTTTCTACTTCGAAGAATGAATTGATAAATTCAGCATTTATTAAATTCATTATGAGTATAAGCAACAAGGATGAAAACAAAATCAGTTTAACGGTTTTGAAGTAAACTGATTTTATATTGTTGATAGCATTTTTCGAACGTAAATAGCCCGAATAATAAATAATAGATTGTTCTGCGCCAATTATACTGATACCTCCTAAAATCAATAATATGGAACGACTAAAACTATATTGTCCTACCAAATCTGGAGAAAAATTATTGGTTAAAAACAATGTGAGTAAGAACAATAACCCAACCCCTGACATTTTGAGGGTAAGGGCTATCATACTATCTTTTGCATTTTCTCGATTTTTAAATTTTTCGAGTAACGACTTCAACATACTATTTCTTTTGATTTAGCGTAAATGCTATAATTGGAGCAAATGTAACTTATTTGTTGTGTAAAAAGTTATTAAGGGGCCTTTATTGGTTGTATTTTATTGCTTTTTTAAGTTTAATCATTAGGTTTCTTGGGATGAAATAAATAATGGAATTTTGGACTAGGGCTAATATCGGATAGATTCCAAATTCGAAATTATCCAAATTTATCATCAATCGATTTTTGACTTGATCTTTTCGGTGTAAACTTGAAATTGAGTTTGGGTCTACCACATAATCTACCAAAAATTCAGGAAGGTTGGTTGTTGGGTAAATTTTTGAAAAATTGTAAAAAAACGCATAATCCTCACCGTTTCTATTGTATTTTTCTGGAAATAACCCTGTTTTTTCTAATGCCGAAACATAGAAAATCACACTGGAATTAGTAAAAGCACTATTAAAATTTAATTTCTTTTTTATAGCCTCATAGTCTGTCGGATGTTTGAGTTTCATTAGTACTTTTCCTTCCATATCAACCATGTTAATCCAAGTCCCTAAAAGTTTTATTTCTGGGTTATTTTCTAAAAACTCTAGTTGTTTTTCATATTTATTAGGATGAACGATATCTCCACAGTCCAATCTTCCAGTTAAATCATATTGATGCTGGATGGCAAAATTTAGGCCCACATTTGATGCCTTACCTACCCCTTGATTTTCTGGTAATAGCTTCAAAAAAACCTCTCCATTTTTATACAAATTTTTAAGATTTTGCTCGGCAGGTTTGGTTTTACTCCCATCATCGACAACTAATATGTCAATTTTAAAATTTTCCTTTATGGATAAAATCGTTTTCTCTAATCCTTCAAGATTATTAAAATGACAAATGATGATTAGAAGTTTAGCGGTAATCATAGAGATTGTACGAAAAGTGAGCTCATAATTTTTAGATATTCATTTGAAAAACCATTAGTTCATGATGTTGGTTGATTTCGTAATAAAAATAATCTTTTGAAATTATATTTTCACAATATTTAAAAAATTATTTTTTCTCCTTAAAAAGCTTTTATCCTAGTGGGTTTTAAAGTTTACTTTATAAACAACACTGTCCATTCGATCGGAATTATATGAATCTAAATATACTTGATAGAATGTTTTATCTTTAATCAATACTATATTAAGTCCTCTCTTATTTAAGGATAAATCAGCGCCATTAATTCTGATAGAAGAAACATTCCCCGATCGGTATCCGCCTGATTTCATTTTTGTAATACCTAAATCATTTAAAACTTTATGATTCTCAAAGGTAATTTGTTTTTGATCATCTATTTCTTCCAAAAGAACTTTGTTATTGGAAATAATTGAAACATAAGAATTACGATATCCTAGTTTGGGTAAATTTAACTTAAATTCTTGATAGATTTTATTTTTCTGTTCGTTGTTAAACCCATTACTTGCTTCGTCCTTTGCAGATATTAATAAAGTTTCACTGTCAAATTTTCGTAAAAAGTCAATAAAATTGGCATCGTTAGATAAACCAAGATCAGATAACATAAGCGTGTCAACACTTGCAATGTTAGATATCTCTTGGATTTTTACATTGGCAAATGTATTTGGGAGGTAGATAAAATGTCCTTCAGTTATTTTCGTTAGTTCAAAAGGAATATTGTTTTCTTCAAATCTTTTGTAAACATGGAAGAAATTTTGTTGGTCAATTTTCAATTTTACGCCATCCGTTTTCCAATCTTTCAGTAAAGAATTTATTTCTTTTGTAGAATTTATTTCAAATTTAAGTGTTTGAGTTAGGCCTAAATAGAAGTTAAAAAATAAAGAAAATAATAAGAAGAATTTTAGAGCTCTAAAAAAGTATTGTTTTGAATCCCAAATCATCACTAGAGCTATGATGTTGATAAGCCATAGTTGAGGTACATATCTTGCCCACCAAAATTCGGGATTAATAAAAGTTGTGATGATTATACCAAAAACTATAGTATATAGCACCAATAGTTTCTCTTTGTTAACTTGAAAAACTTCTCTTTTATAAATATACATGTATAAAGGATAAACAATCAAAATCAAAACTGATAGAAGCAAGATACCACTCGCGAAAACACCAAAACCAGATAGCCTCAGATCGTAATGATGCAAAAATTCAATTTCTCCAGGTTGAATGGTAAATGGAATCTTTGATTTTTGAACCGGAATTCTATCTTCATTCATCATATAAATATTGGTTACCTCAGAAAAAAAAGCAGTTTTAAGTCGTTCTAATTTTCCTTGGTCACTCATATAATGCGGTATAACTTGTGAGATGATGTCTACCTTCTCAGTTCCCATAAGTGGGTGAAAAATATGCTTTCCTTCATTTATATTAGTAAGCAATGGGTTAAAAGTTGTGATGATACCAGCAAAAAATACGATTGTCAAGGAAATAACTGCTGGTCGAATGAATGTCCAATTTTTTTTATAAATGATAAATGCTAAAAATACGGCTACAAGTACTACAAAAGAGGGTAATGTTGAGAATTTAATGTTGCATAACAAAATGGAAATCATAATCAAATTGGCCCAATAGAAATTTGTTTTGTGTTGATACACCAAAATCATACTAGCAACCAAGGATATGTAAAGCAAATAATAAAGACCGTCATTATAATTAGTGAAAAGTTGTGAGATGACAATCAAAGAAAAACTTGCTAAAATAGCTAAGAAAAAAGCACTAAATGTATTTTTAATAGTCAATTTTATTGCTTCAAAAACCACCAATAAACAGCTGATCAATAAAAGAAAATTGATGGTTTTGACAGATTCTAGTTTATTTGATATGAGATAAAAATTTGCCTGCATAATTTCAATACCCTTTTGGTAATGGTTTAACCAAATAGCATACTGAGAGTCTGTTTTTTCCTTTATTGGATTCCAGCCTTCGGCTAATTGCACAACTGCATCTTGATGATAGGCCATGCCATCAAAAGAAAAATCATAATAATTTATACTTAAGAAGTAGCTTATCATTAGGATTAAACTTGCCCATAAAAATGATGATATATAATTTTTCAGATCATTTTTTCCATATAAAAAATAGGTGGTAACCAAAGCCAAAATAATCGCAATTGGGAAATGAAATTCAGAGAGTTTTATGTTGAATAGAAATCCTAAAGATGAAACAACCAATAAGAAAAAAAGTAAGGCTAACAGAATACTGTAAATTCCTTTTAAAAGTCGGTGATTGTAAAGTAACATTAAAAATTAATAAGTTGATTAATAAACAAATATAAAAATACCTACATTAGCTTTTGTTCAATAATGGTTATAATTATGAAGGACTTATTAAAATTGTTAAGAGTTCACCAATGGTTTAAAAATTTATTTGTTTTTATACCTGTTATCTTTTCTGGTAACCTATTTATTCATAACCTGTTTTTTCAATCAGTTCTAGCATTTTTTCTGTTTAGTATTGCCGCAAGTAGCATATACATCATCAATGATTATAGTGACATTGAGTCAGATAAAAACCATCCTACAAAACGCTTTCGACCCTTGGCGTCTGGGGCTATCTCAAAAACTCAAGCCATAATTTTACTTTTTCTTTTAGTGTCGATTGAAATTGTCTTGTTGATTTTATTTGCCAATTTGACCACGTCATTTTTGGTGCTGGGATATTTCTTACTCAACCTTTTCTATACGTTTAAATTAAAGACAATAGCCATTTTAGATGTTATGGTGATTGCTATGGGTTTTGTTTTACGCGTTTTGGTAGGTGGATCTATGACGGGAATTGAAATTTCAGATTGGACCATTTTATTGACCTTTGTTTTGGCTTTGATGTTGGCTTTGGGTAAGAGAAGAGGTGAAATCGTTAATGACCAAACAATGGGAGTTACAAGAAAATCTTTAGAAGGTTATAACTTAGAATTTATCAATATTGCATTGGTAATTAATAGCGTGATGGTCATTGTATGTTATATGATGTTTACTTTGTCTGAAGATACACAAGAGCGATTTCATTCGCTTATTTTTTATACAATTATATTTGTCATTATAGGGGTATTTAGATATTTGCAACAAACATTTGTATTCAATCGAACTGAATCACCTACAAAATTGATTTATAAAGATCTTTTTTTACAGCTTACAATAGTGGGTTGGATTTTGACAATCGTTATGCTAATTTATTTTAACTAGACAAATTTGGAATCTAAGAATTTATACCTATTTGATTTTGATGGAACGATTACCCATGTAGATACTTTATTTGATTTTTTGAAATTTAGTTTTCCAGATCAGTATGGGAAGAAATTTTTACATTTCACAGCTCAATTTATATTGGCCAAACTCGGTTTGAAACAAAAAGCTGAAGTAAAACGTAGGTTTATCAATTCTTTTCTCCTTCATAAAAATAGAACGGAATTATCCATATTAGCTCAAAACTATTATGAGGCAAGGTTTAATGTTATTTGTAGGAAATCAGCTATAGATTTTATCAAGAATATAGAGAACAATCATAAGATATATATCGTATCTGCTTCTCTAGATATTTGGTTAACTCCCTTTGCCAAACATTTTGGAGCGGAACTGATTTGTACCCAAGCAGAATTTGACAAATCAGATACGTATACAGGAAATTTTGCTACACCCAATTGCAATTTTGAAGAGAAGAAAACCCGAATTTTAAAAGAAATTGATCTTGCCTCATTTTCAAAAATATATGCTTTTGGTGATTCCAAAGGTGATTATGCTATGTTTTCATTGGCAAGCCAACATTTTCGGAAAAAATTCTAATTGGCTCCATATTAAAAATTTAGAGTAAATTGATAAACCAATTAAGAAGACAAAAAATATAGAAAGATGAGTCGAGTAAAAAATTCCGAAATAATTAATTTTTTCAGCCAATTTTCTCACTCATCAAATTTTATAGACAATTTAAAAATCAAGTACAGAGCTTTAATTTGCCCATTTGATGATTTGCTAGAAGAAATTCCCAAAAATTCAAAAATTGGTGATATTGGTTGCGGTTCTGGGCAATTCTTACTTTTAGCAGCTGAATTTAAACATCCAGAAGAAGTATTTGGCATTGAAATTTCAGAAAGACTTATTGAAAATGCTAGAAATAATTTTCGTCAACATGGTTTAGTAAACTCTGAATTTAACGTATATAATGGAGAATATTTTCCTGATAAATTAAGCGAGATGGATATTGTTTTTTTAATAGACGTTTTGCACCATGTTCCCAAAGCAAAACAAAAAGTTTTTCTTGAAAATCTATGCAAATCACTTAAAACGGGAGCAACTTTGGTTGTAAAAGATATTGATGCCGCAAGTCCATTTGTGGTATTCAACAAAATTCATGATTTGATTTTTGCCAAGGAAATCGGGAACGAGTTAAGTAAAACGAAAACAAAAAATATATTGCTAGACTCGGGGATGAATTTTATGAAAGAATCTTATAGGCAAATGTATGTCTATCCCCATTTTACATTAGTTTTTAAAAAGTAATTATATCTTTATTCGTTCAAAATTGATTTTCTTTTTAAAATCATAATTTGGATAAGTAACATCAAGCAAAGCCAAAATCCATATTGTCTAAAGTAGTCTAATTGCATCCAATTTATGGATAATCCTACAAAAGATATTATCAAAATAACTCCCACAAATCGCATAGAATTATTGCTCAATTTCCAAACCATAAAGGAATAATAAATACACAATAGCATGAGGATAGAAAAAATCCCCAATCCTATGACTCCTAATTCTGCTGCGAGACGCGTGTAGATATTATAATTGGGAGGAAATGATTTGTCTGTTTGGTTTTTATATTTTAATTCAAATTCCCAATTATTATGAGTTGACCAGTAAGGATAATGCCTTATTGCATGATAGGTGTTTTGTCCCAATCCTACACCTATTATGGGATTTTCTTTAAATACTTCTAGGGTTGCGTGTTGAATTCCGAATCTCGATTTATTGGAAACGTTTTTGGTTAAATTTTTAGAGAAATTTACACTATCAGCTTTTTCAGAAACGGTTTTTACAATAGCTTCAGAATTCCATAATAATAAACAAAAAATGGCTATGCTGCTATATTTTAAAAGACTTAAAGTGTTCTTACGATATTGGGGATCCAATATGAGTAAAATGAGTAATACAATTAATTGTAGTAATATGACGATTAAGGCAGACCTAGAATTGGAAAAAAATAATAAAATGAGGGAAACTCCTAATGGTAAATATTTGAGTATATTCTTTTCGGTGAATATATAACTAACCATCCAAGGCAGAACCATTATTAAATAAGTTCCTAATGCTGGAATTTCAAATGTAACGGACGAAATACCTATACGACTGCCTTGATGTAAATTATTATTAATAAATGGTAAATACTCAAATAAATCAAATACAGGCATCAAAAATCCCATGCCTAGATAAACAATTGCTATTTCAAAAAAACCATATAGAGATACAAAAATGAAACTGAATAGTAAAACCTTTCTAATTCGTAAAAAATTCTCATAAACCGTATTATTTTTGATAATATTCCAGAAAAAAAGTGGAAATACTATCGCTGAAATTAACAAAGAGAAATTTTGTCTAATGAACCTATTCCAGCCAGATGTTTGTTTGTAAAAGTTTTGATTGACCGTATCAAAATTTAAGATGGTAGCAATTGTTGCCCATAAAATAAAAGCTCCCAATATCCACATTAAATGATGTTTGTAGGGAATAGCAAACTTTCCCCTCACTAAACTTTCAATAATTAAAATAAAGAACCCAATTAAGAAGAAATAAGTAGCAGATTCATTGCTATATTCTCCTAGAAAGGTAGGTCCTTCCATTTCATTAAACGGAATAAGGAAAATTCCTATAAAAAAAAATAATGTATATATATGTCTGAGGCTCAAGTGCATTGTCTTGGCTTAAGAATTTTGAGAGGTTTTGTTTTTATATTTTTTGGATAGTATTAAAATTAAGTTAGCTCCTAAGAAAAGAACAAATAATACAATAGGTAATAGAATCATTTTAGGAGTAGATGATTCTTTTATATTCAGAACTTTGGAAGAATCGTAGATAATTTTGGATTGCTCCAATTGAAAAACTTTCGCTTTGTTTCTATCTTCCACCAAACTTTTCTTACTATTAATAAGATTATTTAGCTCTGAGTACATCTCAATGTTTAAATCACCAGCTGTTGAACTAGATTGGCCTATTTTATTAAGAATGGCATTAACACTTTCAATTGATTTTTCGATTTCAGATATGGACAAATTGAGATTTTGTTGCTCTATACTTTGTCTTGATAAATAATAAGGGTCTGCATTTAATGTATTTAAAAGTGAGTCAATTGTTTGACCTTTGGAGTCTTCGCCTTTTGTATAGATAGTCATCAAGTGATAACGATATAACTTTTCTACTGCATTTTTATCATTAAATTTATCTAATTGGATATTGTTTTCGCTCATGTATTTGGCGATTTCCAAATTTTGATATCTTTCTTGGATGAATTGATATATATCGATAATTGGTTCAACCTGAGCTTTAACTATTTTACTATTTTTATATTCTAAATTTTGAATGGAATTATACAAATAACTATTGCTACTAAAATTTGGAATGACTATAACTTCATGCTTGTATAGTTTTTCAGCTCTATTGTCTAATAAATATCCGATAACTCCACCAACTATTAAAAGCACTAATAGTATCCAGATATTTTTAATCAAAAACTTAATAAATCGATAAATTGAATATCCAATTTTATCAAATAAATGACCTGTTTTTTTCGACAAATAAGATAGATCGATTTCTTGCGAAGAATTTGTATTCGACTCCATTTCGATAAGTGTTAAAAATTAATTTAAGCACAAATATAAACGAATAATCTATATATATGAATCTTTTGAATTTCCTTTGGCCTAACCCAAAACACTCCACAAGGGACGCTTTGCAGGTGTTGGATATTCCGCTGTAGTTATCGGATTGATTTTTGTCTTAAATCCATTTTCTTGTGCAATTTTCTGCGCAAATTCAAACCATGACATTTGGTCTGGTCCCGAGAAATGATGAATTCCATAATCGGTGGAATTCGTCTCAATCATATTATAGATGTAAGCCGCTAAATCCTTTGCATGCGTTGGCTTTCCAATTTGGTCCGCAACAATGTTTAATTCATCGCGTTCTGCCATTAATTTCAACATCGTTGTATAAAAGTTCTTCCCATAGTTTGAATAAACCCAAGAAGTTCTAATCACAAAAGAATGAGGATTTTTTGCTAAGGCCCATTTTTCTCCTTCCCATTTCGATTTTCCATAAACGTTGATGGGATTGGGTTGGTCGCTTGGCATATAAGGAACTTTGGACGTACCATCAAAGACATAATCCGTTGAAACATGAATCAATTTGGCTCCCTGTTCTTGTGTTTGCTCTGCCAAATATTTCACTCCATCTGAATTGATTTTAAAAGCTTGTTCCACCTCCGATTCTGCCAAATCTACAGCTGTATAAGCTGCGCAATTCACGACAAAATCGACTTGGTTGGTAAAGAAAAAAGATTCCACTAAACTCTGATTGGAAATGTCAAGTTGCGAACGATCAAAAAATAAAAATTGAAAATTGCTGTTATTTTTTTCTTGAACGTAATCTTTCAAAGATTTTCCTAATTGACCATTTGCACCAGTAACAACTATTTTTTTCATGCGTTAAAAAGGGATGAATTCTGAGAAATCTTGGGCAATTTTATCTTTCTCTGATAATATCATTTTCTCTGTTGGTATTTTCCAGTCGATGTTCAATTGAGTAGACAATGGGTTCACTCCATCTTCAGAATCTTTGTCATAATAGGCATCGCATTTGTACGACACTACTGCCAAATCGCTTAAAACGGAAAATCCATGTAAAAATCCTTGAGGAATGTACAATTGTTTTTTGTTGTCGTCGCTTAATTCAATCGAAAAACTTTCACCATAAGTAGGAGAATCTTTTCGGACATCGATGGCAACATCGAGAATTCTCCCTTGTAAAACTCTTACCAATTTGGTTTGGGCAAATGCACCTTTTTGCATATGCAATCCACGAACAACCCCATACGATGATTTGGATTGATTGTCTTGAATGAAGTTGATGGAAGATTGAGTGATTTCTTGAATTTTGTCCAATCGATAACTTTCAAAAAAATACCCTCTTTCATCCTCAAAAACACGAGGTTCAATGATGAAACAACCTTTCAATTTCGTTTCTGTAAAATGCATTTCTTTAATTTGAGCTGAAAGTTAACGAAAAAAGCCATTTTGTAAAACAAAATGGCTTTTTTTATCCTTTATAGAAAGGAATTATTTGATTCCTAAATCTTTCTTTACATCTGCTGTAATGTCGATTCCGTTTGCATACAAGAACATGGATTTTTCAACCACATATTTCAATCCTTTTGCAGCCGCAACTTTGTCGATAGAAGCTTTTACTTTGTCTTCGATTGGTTTCAATAAAGAATTTTCTTTTTCGGTCAATTCTTTCGCAGCAGCTTGTTGATAGGTAACCAAAGCTTGTTGTTTGGCCATATAATCCTTTTGAGTTGCTTCCAATTGAGTCATCATACCTTGGATTTCAGCTTGAGATTTTCCTTCTGTTTTTGCTTGAACATCTTTCTCAATAGCCAACAAAGCTTCTTGTTGTTTTTTGATTTCAGCTTGATGCTTTTCTACCAATGTATTTAATTGTGTGTCAGCATTCTTTTTCTCTTGGAAATTGTTGAAGATATCTTCTACACTAACAACTCCTAAATCTTGCGCAGATACAGTTAAGCTACCTACTAAAAGGAATGCGAATACAGTAAATAATTTTAAATTTTTCATTTTTTGTTATAATTAATTTTTGAATGGTTACTTTCTTATGCTATTTCCCGTAGGAGCAGCTTTTCCAGGAGTTGTCGTTTGAGCTTTATTGCTTGTGTTAGACGAGGCTCCTCTACTTTGATTCGACGTATTTGTATTTCTTGAAGGCGTCGCATTGTTATTGTTAGATGAACTAGAGCTTCCCTCTTTTAAAGCATTTGGATTCAACTTCAACAAAACTTCGCGACTGATGTCAAATTTAGGATCGGTATAAACCATGATCAAATCACTTCCTTTGTCAAAAATAAATCCGTAATTTCTTTTTTCAGCTACTTCTTTAACGGCAACCCAAATTTGATCTTGAATCGGTTTAACCAAAGTTTTTCTCAATTTGATCAAATCTCCATCTTGACCGTATCGGTTTTCTTGTAAAATTTGGATTTGTCTTCCTTCCCAATGAATATCTTCTTCTTCCTTTTTAGCTTGTTCTTCTGTCAACAAAACTTTCTCATTTAAGAAGTCAGCTTGTCTTTTTTGCAAAGCTTCTTGACGATTTCTGATTTCCGTGTTCCATTGTTCTGTTTGGGTCTTCAATCTTTGTTGCGCTTGCGCATATTCAGGAAGATTTTCCAATATGAAATCTGTGTCTACATACCCAAAACGCTGTGCGCTAAGAGGGGCAAGTATCCCTATAAATAATAATGTTAAGAGTAGGTTTTTCATATTCAAAATTGAGTTTATCGAAAATTATGCCATTTGGACATTCATACAAAAATACATTAATTAAAATTGTTGACCAATAATAAAATGCGTTTGCCATCCAGATGGTTCTGCGCTATACATGGTGCGGTCAAATCCGTATCCGAAGTCAAATCCTAACATTCCAAATGCAGACATGAAGATTCTTACTCCGACTCCCACAGAACGTTTCAATTCAAATGGTTTGAAGTCTTTGGTATCAGACCAAGTGTTTCCAGCTTCTGCAAATCCCAATGCATAAATGGTAGCTTGTTGACCCATTGTAATTGGGTAGCGCAATTCAAACGTAAATTTATCGTAGATACTTCCTCCACCTGTTGGTGTGATATCTTCTGATGTTCCTCCAGATTGCGTAGAATCATCGTATCCTCTTAAAGGAACGATTTCACGTCCATCAAATCGGTTCCCCATCAATCCTGTTCCTCCTAAATAGAAACGTTCAAATGGAATCGTTCCGATTTTGCTGTTGTACGTTCCTAAGTATCCAAATTCACCTCCAACTTTCAAGACCAATTTTCCAGCCAATTCTTTGTACCAATAAGCCTTTCCTTTCACTTTGTAGTATTCCAACCATTCGAATTTTTCTACATCACTCATAGAAGAATAGTTTTTGTCTCCAAATAAGGAATAGGGTGGTGTTACTGTAACTGCTACACTCATTTCAGATCCACTTGTTGGGAAGATTGGATTTGGTCCCATGGAATTACGAGTCAAAGCCAACGTATAATTGAAGTTGTTAGATGAACCATTGGTGTAATTGATTTCTCCAACGGATAAAGCATAGTTGTCGAAATTGTATCGTTGGTACGACAAAGAATGTGACAAACGGAACCAGTCATCTGGCCATGTCAATAATTTGCTCAATCCAACAGATGCTCCTAAGATGTTCAATGCAGCTTCTTCTCCGTAAATGTCACGGTAGTTATAACGTGAATAATAAATAGAAGTCGATAAAGCAGTTGGACGTTTTCCTCCGATCCAAGGCTCTGTAAAGGAGAAACTATAGTTTTGGTATCCTCTACCAGCTTGAGCACGTAAAGACAATGCTTGTCCGTCACCCATTGGTACCGGTTTCCAAGCATCTTTGTTGAATAAGTTTCGAACCGAGAAGTTTCCAAAGGTTAATCCTAAAGTTCCTAAGAAAGTTCCAGCTCCATATCCACCTTGAAGTTCAACTTGACTTGAACTTTTGTGCACCAATTCCCAGTTCAAATCAACTGTATTGTTCGATGGGTTTGGTTGAATATCTGGATTGATGGAAGTCGGTTCAAAATAACCCAATCCAGCCAATTCGTGTAAAGTTCTTCTAATTTCAGATTTAGAGAATAAATCACCTGGTTTTGTACGTAATTCACGAGCGATAACGTGGTCATAGGTAACATCATTTCCTGAGAACGTAACTTTGTTATAGGTTGCAGGTTCTCCCTCCATGATTTTGATTTCTAAATCAATTGTATCGTTTTTGACATTTTTTTCAATTGGAATGATGTTCGCAAACAAGAAACCTCTGTCCATATACAATGTCTGAATGTCATCGTCTTTTGGTGAACCTGAAATTTTGTTTTGAATCCCAACCGCATCATAACGATCTCCTGTTTGGTACGAGAAAACACGTTGCAACATTTCGGTTGTAAATTCTGAATTTCCGGTGAAGGTAACATCTCCCAAGAAATAAGGTTTCCCTTCTTCTACTTTGATGTTGATGGCAATACGATCATCTTTTACACGCATAACCGTATCCGAAATAATTTTCGCATCGCGGTATCCGATAGATTTGTATTCGTCAACGACTTTTTTCAAATCATCGCGGTATTTATTCGGGATAAATTTGGACGATCTAAAGAAGTTTAAAGAAGTTTCACGTGTACCTTTCATCGCTCTTCTACGCAATTGACCATCACGCAATTCATTGTTTCCTTCAAAATCGATGGAAGAAATTTTTACACGTTGACCACGATCTACATTGATGGTTAAATTGACTTTGGAATTATCTTCTGCTAATTCTTTTTCAATAAAATCAACTTTTGCGTCTGGATATCCTTTTTCCAAGAAATGATTCTTGATGGAATTACGAACTTGATTTTTCAAGTTACTGGTGATTTTGATACCAGGACCCAATTTGTGTTCTTTGATGAAATCTTCTTGTTTGCTTTTCTTCAAACCATTGAAATTTACTTCCACCAATTCAGGTAACCCAATTAAATGCAGACGCAAGAAAACTTTGTCTCCTTCCGTTTTTACCACATACAATTCAATGTCTGAAAACAAATTAGATTTCCATAATTTTTTCAGAGCGTTGTTGATTTTAGAGCCTGGAATTTCCAAGGATTCACCCATTCTCAATCCCGTAAAACGCATGATTTGAGCTTTGGTAAACTTTGATTCACCACTTATTTCTAAATCACCCAACATATACATTTGCGGATTGGTATATCCAGCTTGTGAAATATCTTGTGCGGTTGGTTCTGGTATAATTTTGACAGAATCATTTACAACTTGTAAGGAATCTTCTTGAGCAAAAGCTAATCCACTCAATGCTACGAAAATTAATGCGTATAAATTCCTCATTTCCAATCTTTTTAACATATCTCTGTTATTCTGTTTTTATTTGCTCTCCGGTTTTTCCGTATCTTCTTTCTCGTTGAGAATAAGATTTTATAGCCTCTATAAAATGTTCTTTGCGGAAGTCTGGCCATAAGACATCCGTGAAATATAATTCTGCATAGGCAATTTGCCACAATAAAAAATTGCTAATCCTATGTTCCCCACTGGTTCGAATCATGAGGTCAACATTGGGCATATCATGCGTATACAAGTAATTTTCAAATAGTTTTTCGTTGATGGCTGAAATCTCCAACATTCCTTTTTTTACTTCTTCGGCAATTTTTTTGGTTGCTTGAAGGATTTCATGTTGTGAACCATAATTTAACGCGATAACCAAAGTTGCTTTGGTATTTTCTTCTGTTAATTTGATGGCTTTTCGCAATGGTTCTTGAACACTTGACGGAAGATTATCCAATTCACCAATTACCTTCAATCTAATTCCTTTCCCATTCAATTCCTGAATTTCATTCTGAATTGTTTGCGTCAATAATTTCATCAAAAAATTGACTTCCAATTTAGGTCGATTCCAATTTTCGGTTGAAAAAGCAAAAAGGGTCAAATAAGGAATAGACAATTCCCCACAGGTTTCAATTGCTGAACGAACTGCTTTCAAGGCATTTTGGTGCCCAAAGGTTCTGTCAAAGCCCTGCTTTTTTGCCCAACGACCATTTCCATCCATAATGATGGCAACATGTTGAGGAAGGTTAGATGTATTGATGGTATCTGTAATCGATTGGTTCATGTAAGATTAATCACAATAACATGGTGGTCTACCAAACGTGTACGTTAAGGTAAGTCCCGTAAATACATACCAGTCATGGTTGGACATATTTCCAACTTGACGTGATTTGATGATGTTGGTATTCAATTGATTTAATTCTGCTTCGTTGATTCCAGGTTCATTGTTGAACGTGAAATCTTCTTCATTGGCAAAACTATGATCTAAATTATCTGTCGTTGTATAGCGGAATCCGACTTCTGCCGAAATCACAAAACTTCCACGGTATTTGTATTTATATCCTAAACCAAATGGAAGGGTGAAAGAAGATTTCTTTTCCGGTTTACCGATTATTTCTGTCGAAATTGTTTCGGGTTGAACGATTACACCATTTGCATCACGTGTAAAGGTGTTGTTCACCACGTATTTATTTTGGTCATACATGAAAGCCCCGACTCCTCCAAAAATATAAGGAGAATGTTTTTTTCCATGTTCATTGTTGATGTCAAAAAAGTTGTACTCAAACACCAAAGACCCTTCTAAGATGTTGTTTTTGTAGACATAATCACGATCTTTTTTGTATTGTTCTGGAGCGGCAACGTCTGCACCTAAAACTTTTCCATACAAGGCGTTGAATCGCACACCCATGTGTCCGTTGAAGTTGAATCGGTACAACAAACCAGCTGCAATAGGAATACGCTCAATTGTTTCGTCTGTTTTATGAGATACAGGCATTGGATTGATGTAATTGCTTCTTCCGATGTCGCCAATCACATTGGTGCCCCCAACCATGATTCCTATTTCATGTCTTTGTGCGAAAGACAATGAGAAGGATAGTCCAAATATTAATACAAATAGATTCTTCATATGTTAATTAAGAATAGTGTGCAAAAAATGAACGGCAAATTACCAAAAATGTTGCACATTTTCTCTAATAAGCGACAAATATAATCAAATCTACGTGCTGGGTATATCCTTTAACAAAAATTATGAAAATTTTGTGGGGATTTTAATTTCTTTTATCCGAACCCCAAAACATTTTGTCTCGTAAAGTCATCAAATAGGTTTTGTCCTTGGGCTCCACGATTTTAAGTTTGAATTTTGCTTTTTTTAATCTCAATTCAACTGTTGTTGGCAATGGCAAGTTACGAGCATCCAAGGAAAGGAAATATTCGTCAACACGACTATGTATTTTTAAATCCAAAATGGAATGATCTGAAATCATATACGGACGAACGTTTAAATTATGCGGAGCAATCGCCGTTACAATAAAGGTGTTGTTTTCAGGATGAACGATAGGTCCGCCACAACTTAGTGAATAACCTGTCGAACCAGTTGGTGTGGAAACAATCAATCCATCTGCCCAATAGGAATTCAAAAATTCCCCATTTACATAAGCATCAACGGTTATCATACTCGTTGTTTCTCGGCGAGTTACCGTAATTTCATTTAGCGCGTAAGGAAATTCAATTTCGGCAGTGTCGGAAATTACTTCGATTAACGATCTACTACTTATTATATAGTTACCCGACAAAATCGTTTCTAAGCTGTCCATTAATTTTTCCAAATTGATGGTTGCCAAAAATCCCAATCGACCTGTATTCACCCCAACAACTGGAATGTTTTTGTCTTGAATGATGGTTGCCGCACTCAATATGGTTCCATCTCCACCAAAAGTGAAAAACAAATCGATGCTTGGTTGTAAATCTTCGTAGGAAGTGAAACTTTCTATTTCCGATAAATCTAATTCGAGTAATGATTCTAAATTTTGTTTGAAAGCTTTTTCTATGGTGTACTGAATGTTTCTTCTGTTCAATTCGTCCAAAAAATTCATCAAAGAAGTTTTTTGTTCGGGAGAAGTTTTCAAACCATAAATCGCTACTTTCATACAAATATCATTTAGTTACTCAATAGAAACAGAGTTATACATCCAAGAATTTCATCAACATATCGTATCGATCTTTCATCAATTCTTCTTTTTCATCATTGAAGAATTTGTAAATAACCGAATAGTTAAATCGCTCAAATGTTTCGCCAACCGACGCTAGATTTTCGGCGATCAATTTCAATCCGATTCTGACTTTGTCTTCGGTATAACCCGTGACAAATAAACCTACAATTCGCGCATTGTTGCTTTCGGCAATTTTAGCAATTTCACTGATGGAGAATTGTTTTTGGGCAACTTCAACCACCATGATCGCTCCTGGTTCCGTAATGAAAGGCATCGTGGAAATTCCCGAAATCACATCGTCCATCATCAAAAATCCAATGTAGTGCTGTTCTTGATTGAGAACCACCAAAATATTGGTATCGTTTTGATGGAAATTTTGAATCGCATCTAACAAGGATCCATTTTCAGTTGCATAGAAATATTCGATAAAATCACGCAATTCCGAAAGCGGCGTGTCCAAATCGTTTTCTTCTAAACTTTCTCGAGAAATATTCCCCACAAAATGCAATCCCTCAAATACTGGAAGGTGCTTCAAACCGTATTCGCGAACAAGGTGTAAACCATGCTCAACTGTCTGATATATTTTGGGAGGAATGAAATCCTTGCTTATATAGTCAAATGCTAACATCTTTTGCAAAGATACTGAATTCTATGTTTCTATAAATTGAACAAAAAAATCCCTCATCAATGGAGGGATTTTTAGGGATTCAATTATTTCTTTTTCAATAAGACCGTAAAATGTCGTAGGATTTCTGATTCCCAAACAATTTCCAATCCGGAATTGATTTCATTTCGTCTATCGTAAATTTTTTTCAATGCCACTGCAACATAATCCAAATGTTTATAGGAATAAGTTCTTCTCGGAATGGCCAGTCGAAGCAATTCCAATTTAGGAAAGCGATCCAATCTTGTTTCCGGGTCGCGATCGGCCAACAAAGTTCCGATTTCGACTCCACGAACACCTGCTTCTTTGTACAATTCAATGGCTAAAGTTTGCGCCGGATATTCCTCTCTTGGAACATTGGGCAAAAAGGATAAAGCATCCACAAAAACTGCATGTCCACCAATTGGTTTTTGAATCGGAATGCCAAATTCCATCAATTTATTGCCTAAATATTCGACTTGATCGATTCTCGCTTTTAAATAAGGATATTCGGTTGACTCTTGTAAACCTTGTGCCAAAGCGCCTAAATCACGACCCGCTAAACCTCCGTAGGTAATGAAACCTTCGTAGATGATTCCCATGTTACCACAAGCTCGATACAATTTCTCGTCACGCATTCCCAATAATCCCCCAATGTTGACCAATCCATCTTTCTTGGCCGACATGGTAAATCCGTCGCCCATCGCAAACATTTCTTTGACAATTTCTTTGATGGTTTTGTCTTTGTAGCCTTCTTCTCGTTCCTTGATGAAATACGCATTTTCAGCAAATCGGGCTGCGTCAAAAAATACTGGAATTCCATATTGATCAGACAAAGCTTTAACAGCTTTGATGTTTTCCATGGAAACGGGTTGTCCACCAGAAGAATTACAGGTAACGGTAATCAAGCAGAAAGGAATGTTTTCTTTGGGATGCGTTTTGTAAATTTCTTCTAATTTCCCTAAATCGATATTTCCTTTGAACGGATGCAAGTCGTTGATGTCAAAGGCTTCGTCGATAGTACAATCGATGGCATGTGCTTTTCGGAATTCAATATGACCTTTTGTGGTATCGAAATGTGAATTTCCAGGAACGACATTGTTTTCTTTTACTAAGATGCTAAACAAAACGTTTTCGGCAGCTCTACCTTGGTGAGTAGGCAAGAAATAAGGAAAACCTAAGGTATTTCGAACGACTTCACGTAGTTTCAAATAGGATTGTGAACCTGCGTAGGATTCGTCACCCATCATGATTTCGGCCCATTGTCTGTCTGACATAGAACCCGTTCCACTATCGGTTAACAAATCAATGAAAACGCGATCACTCGCCAAATTAAATAAATTATAACCTTCTTCCTCAATCCATTTTTCACGTTGTTCACGGGTTGATTGGAAGATTTCTTCGACCATTTTTACTTTATAGGGTTCTGCCCAAGGTAATTCCATTGTAATTAATTTTGTGGTCCTAAATTAATCAATGTTTAGAGAAATCCAATTTTTGTCGGATAGAAAGAATCAGATCAAGCCTTCTTCACTCCCGCGACAAATTCCTTCAAATAAAAAGGTTCGAAGTAAGCGACATCTTCTTGAAGATTTTGCAAAACTTTGGCTTCGGCAAGGTGAATCATAAATTGTGCTGACGGATGAACATCCAAAATGAATTCAGCATTGGGCAAATTCAAAATCGATTTTGATTTCTCTACGCCATCACCCACAAAGACAATTTTTTTATCGGCAAATTCTTGAAAGGAAGTTTCATCCAAGATTTTCGCTTCAATTTCGGACAGTTGATTTCCATTTCCATCAAAAACAGCGGTGTAAACCTCCATTCGGCGCGCATCAATCATCGGAATGATTAAATCAAATCCTTTGTCGATTTGGGATTCGGCTAAAATTTCCAAAGAAGTTAAGGAATACAAAGGGATGTTCAATCCAAAACAAAATCCTTTAGCAGCCGAAACGCCAATTCGTAAACCTGTGTAGGATCCAGGCCCTTTGGATACACAAACTCCATCGATATCCTTTAACGAAATTTCAGCGCCTTCCAATGCCCAATTGACAAATTGATGCAGCTTTTCGGAATGTCCGTAATTGTCGTCGTATTCTTCGCAAAGGCATAGCATTTCACCATTTCGGGAAATCCCAACAGAACAATTTTTGGTAGATGTTTCGATATGAAGTAAAGTCATTTCGATGGAAATTTTGTGCAAAGTTACATCAAAATGTATGATTCTATTTCGTTGAAAGGGTGAAAATCTATCGCAATCCTTGTGTCAAAGGAATTCCTGCATAGAAATCCAAAACTTTCATACGGAACACAAAGTTGTATTTCGCTTGCGCCATTTGAGATTTCGCAATCAACAAATTATTTCGAGCGGTGTTCAAATCGTAAATGTTCAAAACACCCGCATCAAAGCTTTTTTGTGCAAAATCGGCTGAAAGTTCGGAAGATCGAACGCTTTCTTTGGCTGCTTGATAGGCCTGATAAGAGGAATTTGCGTTGAAATAGGCTTCTTGAACGTTTTCGCGAATGGTTTGTTTTTGTTGTTCCACGGAATTTTGCGCCAAACTTTGACCTATTTTGGCTTTTTCAACATTCAATTTGTTGTTGAATTTTTCAAAAATCGGAACATTGACACTTATCCCAAAAACATTGGTCAAATTGTCGTGCCATTGACTTAACCAAGCATCTGTTTCCAATCCTTTGTTGAAGTAATCAGCATAACTTGTTCCGAAATTATAAGAACCTGTGATGGTAGGTTTGAATCCAGTTTTGGCAATTTCAATGTCTTTTTCTGCCATTTCCAAATCGACTTCCGCCTTTTTAACTGCAGGTTGTTGCGCATATGCGGTTTGCAATACTTGGTTCAAATCATATAAGCCCAATTCGATATTGTCTGGAATTTGAATTAATTCCACATCAAAATCTCGATAATCTGCTAACTGAAGCAACATTGACAAATTGAAAATTGAACGCTCCACCTCAATTTTCGCATCGGCAACATTCTTTTTTTCTTGTGCTACGGTTGCTTCTGACTGTACCAAATCTGCTCTGGCAATGCTTCCTGCGTTGAATAATTTCTGAGATCGATCCAATTGTTGTTCGCTTACGGCTAAATTACCTTCTGCGATTTCCAACAATTCACGATTCAACATGATGTTGAGGTAATAATTGACTACCATTAAAGAAATATCATTTATAATGGCTTCGGTTTGTAGTTTGGATGAATTCACATTCAATGCCGCTTTTTCAATGTTCAAATCCAATAAACCACCATTGTAAATGGTAATTGAGGAGTTGATGCCCAAACTATTGGAATATTGTTGATACCCTTTGTTGATCGCCGGATGGTTAGTTCCAAGTGTGAATTTATTGTCTATATATCCGCCTACATTGGGCAACCATTGGTTGTTGGCATATTGCAGATCATTTGCGATCAAATTCTCATTGATTTTGTTTTGAAGAACTGTCAAATTATTTTCAGTTGCATAGGTGACAATTTCCTCTAAGGTCCATAATTTTTGGGCTTGAGAAGTTTGGAAAAATACAAATCCGATGATAATAACGAAATATCTCATAAATCTTTCAACTAAATGATTGGTCAATTGAGGTTGAAAATTGTTACACAAAACTACAAAACAAATAGAGAGAATGCGTGAATCTTATTTATCTTCGTACAATAAAAGAATTTTTAGATGAATAATAAAATGGTTGCAGGTAGCGAAGAATGGGTTTCACTTCCTGATTTGGCATTGCCTATGATCAAAGTGCGCGTGGACAGTGGCGCAAAGACTTCTGCTCTTCATGCGGTCAATATTTTACCATTTCAACGAAATGGAGAAGCTTGGGTTTCATTTGATGTGTATCCGCTTCAATTTGATGGAAAAAAGGTCGTGCATTGTGAAGCACCTGTAGCCGATCGACGCACCATTAAAAGCACAAGTGGAAATAGAGATTCTCGTTATGTCATCAAAACCAAACTGAAAATTGGAGAAGAATCTTGGGAAATTGAGGTTTCTTTGACCAATCGTGATTCCATGGGCTACCGAATGCTTCTAGGGCGTGAAGCCATGAGAGGAAAAATGTTGGTCGATCCAGATAGTAGCTTTTTGTTTGGAGCTTTTGCCAAAGATGAAGCCGAAAGTTTCTATAAAAAAGGAACTCAAGATGTACAAGGATTGCGCATTGGCCTATTGGCGAGTAATCCCGATTTGTATAGCAACCAGCGAATCATTGAGGCAGGTGAACAATTGGGGCACCAAGTGGAGTTTTTGGACATCAAACAATGTTACATCAAATTGGATGCGAAAACACCAGAAGTTCATTACCGTGGAGGTCGAATTTTAAATAATCTGCATGCTGTAATTCCTCGAATTCGTCCAAGTATGACCTATTATGGTTGTGCTTTGACACGCCAATTTGAATCCATGGGTGTCTATGCTTTGAATACGTCCAATGCTATCACACACTCTCGAGATAAATTATATTCCCTTCAATTAATGTTAAACAATGGATTGGACATTCCGATTACGGGATTTGCCAATTCTCCATTGGATACCAATGACTTGATCAAAATGGTTGGAGGTTCGCCTTTGATTGTGAAATTATTGGAAGGAACCCAAGGAAAAGGAGTCGTTTTGGCTGAAACCAAAAAAGCAGCAGAATCGGTAATCAATGCGTTTAAGAGTTTGAACGCCAATATTTTGGTTCAAGAATTTATCAAAGAAGCGAACGGAAAAGATTTGCGTTGTTTTGTCATCAATGGAAAAGTTGTAGCAGCGATGCAAAGAGAAGCTCCTCCGGGTGAATTCCGTGCGAACATCCATTTGGGTGGAACAGGTTCTGTGGTGAAAATTACCAAAGAAGAAAGAAAACTGGCCATTCAAGCAGCCAAAGCGATGGGATTGGAAGTGGCAGGAGTCGATTTGATTCGTTCTTCCAAAGGTCCATTGTTGTTAGAGGTGAATTCTTCTCCAGGATTGGAAGGAATTGAAGGTGCAACAGGAAAAGACATTGCAATTGAGATGATCAAATCCATTGAAAACAACGTCGCCAAAAAGTTTAGCAAACGAATTTTACGAAATAGAATATCCTAAATTTTCATAGAATAAGAAATATTTTACAAAGAGACGCAACGAGTAAATCCTTGGGTCTCTTTTGTTTTATATGAAATTTATGTGCTAATTTAGTAGGATTCTTTTGACAAATCTCTTACAATGCCTACATCAATTGAATCTTATTTTTCAGTTTTGATGCTGTTTGGGTTTTCTCAAGCAGTTCTAAGTATTTACCTTTTGACAAAGGAGAAAAACCGGCCATTTTCCAATAATATGTTGGCCCTGATGATCTTTTTCTGGGGATTTTCTTGTTATTGGTTTTTTGCTTACATCTGGAAAGGGGCTTTGTTTAGTGTGACAGTCACAACCTTTATCGGTCCCATGCTCGCATTGACCTTGTTCCCGCCGATTT
This sequence comes from Moheibacter stercoris, assembly GCF_040545805.1. Taxonomy (NCBI): domain Bacteria; kingdom Pseudomonadati; phylum Bacteroidota; class Flavobacteriia; order Flavobacteriales; family Weeksellaceae; genus Moheibacter; species Moheibacter stercoris. The sequence goes on along the minus strand of NZ_JBEPMO010000004.1, from coordinate 195,974 downwards.
ATTTATATGTAAAATATCTTTTCTACGAATTCAAATCATTTCAAAAATGGGATCATATTCACTTTTTACCCATTTACATCTATTTGTCATTTACTTTATTTCTTTTCTTGGATTCTGATTTTTCAATCGAACAAATGCGAAAGCACAAATGGTTTTCATTGAGAAGAGATATGAGTGCTTATATTGCCACTTTGCAAGGTCCCTTGTACTTTTGGATGACGCATAAAATCTTGAAAAGGTGGCATTTGAAGTTGGAAAAGGATTTTTCTGAAATAGAAAGCCGTAAATTGGAATGGTTTCGTACCATTAATATTTGTTTTGCCATCGTTTTTATCATTGGTGGAATTTCCACGATATTACGCATCACTTTAATCAATCCTTTTTATTTGTACATGGGGTATCATGCGATTATGGCCTTGAGCTTATTTTATATCGCCACCATGATTTACAAATATCCTTTATTGTTTAGTCAAAATTTCTTTTTCCAAAAGGAAGCAAAACATACCGAAGAGGTAGAGGAAATGGAAGTAGAGGAATCCATTGTTATGGATTTGGAAGAAAAGGAGCAGAAGGAAATTTCCCAAATCGAAAAAGAGCAATTGATCATTAAGAAGATTGAAAAAGTGATGAAGGAGAAGAAATTGTACCAAGATCCTAACTTCAATTTGAATGATTTAGCAGGAGCTATATCAGAAAGTCGAAATGCCATTTCGATGGCCTTGAATCAAAACTTGAACAAGACCTTTTATTTTTATATCAACGAGTTGCGAATACAAGAAAGTTCGATGTTGTTATCGGATCCTTCCAAAGCACATTTTTCCATTGAGGGCATCGCAAGTCAATCCGGATTTAAATCCATGTCGGTCTTTTATCGATTTTTCAAAGAAATACATGGTGTGACGCCATCTGTTTATCGAAAAAACGCAATAAATTCATAATCTGCCAATTAACTGGTTTATTTGGCTAGTTTTTCTCTCTTTGGGACGAAAAGGAGAGGTGATATTTGCCTATGCAAGAGGAAGTGATTAGTTTTCAGCATTATAAAAAACACAACAAAAACACGAAAAAACACAATGAGAACACTGAGACAATTTTTACTCATGGTGCTGATGATTTCGACCACTTGGTTGAGTGCTCAGCTTCATGGGTTTATGGATGATGTGGAAAATCAAACCGATTTTGCCCAAACGGGTTTAACTGGTTGGACTTCCCTTGACCTCGATGGATTAAATACAGCAGGACCATTTCAAAGTTTTCCTGGAAAAGGAGGGCCTTTGGGGTTTATTGTTTACAATCCATCTCAAACCGATCCTGTAAACACACTTGATGGATATGATCCGCGATCGGGTCAAAAATATTTCGCGAGTATATCTTCTTGGTCTGGGCCCAATAACGACTGGTTGATTTCAGACGAATTGGCAGCTCACCCAGGAGGAACTTTTTCATTTTACGCGAAAAGTGCGGCCGATTTTTCGGGATTGGATCAATTCAAAGTAGCCTATTCGACTACCACCAATAATCCCGCGGATTTCGTTTTCCTAAACGGAGGAAATCCAATTTCAACCACCATTAACTGGGTAAAATACGATTATACAATTCCTGCCAATGCGAAATATATCGCGGTGAATTGTGTTTCCTATGCATTTATGATGTTGTTGGATGATTTGTCTTTTACTCCAACGGTTGCGGCAACTGCGCCTAATTCCATTACGAATTTCTCGATGGAAGCACAGATCGATTCGCAATTTAGAGCGGTATTGAACTGGACAAATCCTACTATCGATTTTCAAGGAAATACCTTAACCGATTTGACAGGAGTGAAGATTTATCGCGGAACGCATCCGATGAATTTACAATTGGTAACAACCTTGACTTCTTCTGTAGGTCAAGCTCAAACCTATACCGATATTCTTCCAGGGGAAGGTTCTTATATCTACCGATTGGTTCCTTATAATGCTGCTGGTGATGGGAAATCTTTTGATACGCCTTTGACCTATTTTGGCTATGAGACGACACCTGGTGCACCTCAAAATGTGAATTTCTCTCAAAATGCAAGTTTGCAAACAGTTATTAGCTGGGACGAAGTGAATTATGGTTCAGGTGGAGGTGTTTTGCAAGATCCTGTCGTTGGGTATACCATCAAACGAACTTTGGGCACAACGACCGAAGTTTTGGCAGAAATGCATCCGTCTACAACTTTTACAGAAACAACAATTCCAGAATTTAATTTGTACACTTATTCGATTCAAGCCCAAACAAGCGAAACGAATTTAGGAATTGCAACGGTAGTTTCTTCTCCATCTGGTTTGGCGGCAGATCAAGTTCGCATAACATCTGGAACAGCGGCTAAAAATCAACCATTTGAATTGGGGAACAAATCTATCATTTCGCAAAGTATCTACTATCCGTCAGATTTGGGTGAAACTGGCGTAATTACATCGATTTCCTATTTTGCGAATTTGGCTAGTCCAACTACAGCTCGATATAAAATCTATATGAGCACCACCGATCGAGATGTTTTTGGTACAACCTTGAACAATGCGATTTGGGAATTTTATGGTGATCAAAAATTGGTGTACGATGGAGAAATTCAATTCATTTCTGGAAGAAAAGCGATGACGATTGATTTGGATCAGCCATTCTTTTATGATACTGCTTCTGGTCAGAATATTATCATTTCGATTGTAAAGCCTTATTTGGAAAATGTCCCAACGTTCAATCCGAGAGAGTTTTACAATACGCCAGTTGAGGGGATGAGAACTTATTATGCCAACGGATATACGGTTGACTTGAGCGTTGTGACAACTCAACCTGCTGCTTGGTCTACAGATGAGGTGACGAGTATTCCTAGTATTGTTCTTGGGAAAGCTTCTGATTATGGAAGTTTATCGGGCCAAGTAATCAGAGAAGATGACGGAACTGCCTTGGAAGGAGTTTCAGTACAATTAACTCCAACCGATGAGAATTCCTATCAGTCTGAAGTCACTTTGACCAATGTTTTTGGAAATTATGAAATCAGAGGAATTTTACCTGGAAATTATACAGTAACATTTACCAAAGACACCTATAATACCGAAACAGAAACCATCAGCATTGTTGCGGGTGAAGAAGAAATTTTAGATGTTGAAATGAATTCTGCTATTCCGATTTCCATTGCAGGAACTGTTGTCAATGTTCAAGGACAGCCAATTGCAGATGCGACTTTGAACCTTTCTGGATTCTCAACATTCACAACGACAACAAACGCAACTGGATCCTTTGTTTTGGAAGCTTATGCTGGCAAAGAATACGATTTAGAAGCTTCACATCCTTTGTTTGTGTCAGAAACAATTTCATTTGTTAGTGAATCAACAGATTTCACCTTGGATCCGATCGAGTTGGAATTGGCGCTAAACAAACCAGGATCTGTTATAGCTGTTAACAACAATGGAGTTGGAGAAGTCTCTTGGCAAAAACCAGTTGGAATGTTCAACGAAACCCAAATTGGTTGGGGAAGTTTCTTGGCTGCAGGTGATGCTTGGGGTAATGGTGGAAATCCGTTTATTGCCGGAATTCGTTTAGAGCCAGCAGATTTAGCCAATCAATTAGAAGAAGGTGCGAAATTGACGCACGTGAAAATCTATTATGCCAACAATGCCAATACGATCATTCATATTTACAAAGGAGCAAATGCTTCCGAACTAATTCATTCGCAACCATTCAATGTGACAACAGAAAATTGGTATACAGTAGAATTAACTTCGCCAATTGAAATCGATCAAACCCAAGAACTTTGGATTGGTGTAGAATTTTTAGCAGGCCAATACGGAGCTTATCCGATCGGATTGGACGACGGACCAAATGCACCTGCTCGAAAAGGAAGTATGTTAAATGAAAATGGAACTTGGGTTGGAATGAGTTTGACCAATAAAAACTGGAACATTTATGGAATCGCCAACAATACTATGGAGGCCAATCCAGAAGGATATAAAGTCTTTAGAAGTCCGGCAGCAGAAGAAAACTGGACCGAACTTACTCCTTCAATGATTACTGCATTGGAATTTGACGATACAACCTTGAGTTCAGCGCCAGCCAATATGTATAAATATGGTGTCGAAGCACTTTATGGTGAAAACTTGATTTCAGAAAAAGGAATCTCAAACGAAATTGAACACGGATTGTATTTCGATTTCACGTTGACGTTAAATCCGGATTCTGGAAATGCAACTGGAGCCTATGTTTCAATGTGGAACGATGTGAATTTTGCAGAAGCGACAATCACCAATGGAAATACCATTACGTTGAGTCATTTGATGATTGGTACCTATAATTTACGTGTTGAACTGGACACTTATGAAATCATTGAATTGAATGATGTAGTGGTTAGCAACGAAGGTTCATTGACGCTGCCATTGAATTTATTAAAAGTTCAACCTTCCAATTTAACGGCAGATGTTCAAGGAAATACAGCAGAATTGCATTGGACTTTACACGATACATTTACCGAAAAATTCGAACGTTATCCAGATTTTGAACGAAATACAATTGGAAATTACATTTTACGTGATTTAGATGGTTTAGAAACCTATACCTATACCAATTTCTCTTGGCCAAATGATGGAGATCCTATGTCCTTTATGATTTTTAATCCGTTTGCGACAACTCCGCCTGTCAATATTCCTGCTTTGTCTGGTAGAAGATTCTTGTCGGCTTTTGCGGGTCCAGATGGAGCCAATAATGATTGGATTATCATTCCTGCAGGTCCGGGCGAATTTAAATTCATGGCTTCTTCATTGACCAATGAATTATTGGAAAGAATTCGTGTGTATTATTCAACTTCAGGAACAGAAACTTCCGATTTTCAAGCTTTCGGATCTCAAATTACTGTTCCAACTGCTTGGACAGAATATACCTTTGAAGCGCCAGAAAACACGCGTTATGTTGCCATTAATTATGTAAGTAACGATAGTTATATTTTGAAAATTGAGGATATGACGTTTGAGAAAGAATACAATCATGCGCTGTATTATCGTGTTTATTTGGACAATGTTTTGGTGGCAGATAATTTGACCGAACAAAATTTCTTGTTGGAGAATTTAACGGGTCCAACGCATGTCGCGCACGTTGAAGCGGTGTATGGATCTGGAAATTCAGAAAAAACAGAAATCATTCTATCGCTTTTAGGTGTGGAAGATCCAAACTTAGCCCAAGTATCGGTGTATCCAAATCCGGCTTCTGGAAAATTCTGGATCAAAACTGACTTGAAAGGAGACATGAAGGTGATGGATTTAAACGGTCGTTTGATGTATTCTGGAAAAGTTCAAGTGGGAACGAATTTCATCGAACATACGTTTGAAACGGGAACTTATATTGTACAAATTCAAACCGAAAAAGGAATCATTTCGAAAAAATTACTCATCAAATAATAGTAAGAATTTAATTGATTCAATCCGCCTTTTCATTTTGTGAGAAGGCGGATTTTTCATTTCATGGAAATCAATTCACGTCGAATTAGTTTCGTAATTTTGATAGATAAACAATGAGTTAGAGTTCTATGTGTTATTATACCGAAATTCAAAAAGACGCGAAATCCATATCGAAGAAATTTAAAAAGACCTTCAAAGAACCAGAATTGTTCACGCCATCTGAGCAAATCAATGGATTTGCCTTGCCAAAAACTCCGGTCATAACGATTGAGAATCCCGAGGAGATTGAAATGATCACTTGGGGATTTCCAACCGATTGGGGGAAACCTTTGTTGAATGCCAAATGGGAGACACTTTTTGAACTTAAATCCTTTAAACCTTACACCGATAATCGTTGTTTGATCATCGTAGACGGATTTTACGAATGGAAACACGAAGGAAAAAATAAAATCAAGTACAACATTGGATTTGGTGACGAATTGTTTGCGTTTGCAGGGATTTTTAAAATAGAAAACGATCAACCTTATTATACAATTGTCACAACTGAAGCGCAAGGAATCATGCGCGAAATCCACAATACCAAATACCGAATGCCTTTTGCGTTGCATTCAGAAGAGAAACAAAACCAATGGTTGCATAACGAGCCCGTAGAACCCGATTGGGATTTTGAAGCGAAGGTTGTTGGGTGAGTTTTCGTTCTTTTATTTGGTTATGAGAGAAATCGTATTCGGTTCAATGATATTCTATAAAATAGTAATATATTATCCATATTGACAAATATTGAGTATATTTGACATTATATTACTTATTTATGAGTGAAATTTTGGATTTTAATAAAGCGAACTTAAAAGAGGTAAAAAATAGTCTTGCGGAATGGTGTCAGGCATTGAGAAAAGAAAATAATGAAACGCAGATTTCGTTGGCTCAAAAATTAAATGTATCCCATAAAACGATTTATAATCTAGAAAAGGGTAGCAATTTTACCATTGACACTCTTTTAAAGGTGTTACAATATTTTGACAGATTAGATTTGTTTTATAGGTTTTTGTCAGATCAAATTGCGCAAGAAAAAGACAAGAAAGACATAAGTTTTTATTAATGCTATATGAAATCAATAGGCGTATTCTTTGAAAATCAAGAGATTGGTAAGTTGGGGTTTGATGAAGCTACAGAAAATTCAATTTTTCAGTACAATCCAAAATTTTTAGAAAATGGAAATTTTAAATCCATTTTCCCTTTTGTCCTGAAAAAAACGCCTACATCTCAAATTTTCAACCAATTCAAAGGTGAAACATTCAAAAGTCTTCCTCCGATGTTTGCTGATTCTTTGCCCGATATTTTCGGAAATATGGTATTTAAAGAATGGATGAAGGCTAATAACAAAAAAAATGTATCTCCAATTGAACAACTTGCCTATGTAGGCGTTCGTGGAATGGGTGCAATTGAATATAAACCTTCCAATTTAGTAGATAATGATTTTACCTCAGATGTTAATATTGAGGAAATGGCAGAGTTTTCCAAGAGAATTTTAGATGTAAGAGCAGAATTAAGTTCTGACGGGTTAAGTCACCAGTCATTGTTAAATATGTTCAGAATTGGGACTTCTGCGGGTGGAGCAAGGCCAAAAATACTTGTGTCAGAACATAAAATTACTGGGAAGCTTTTTCCTGGAGATCTAAACTATTCAAATGAATACTATCACTATTTAATCAAATTATCGATTGAAGAATCCTATTCGCCGGAAATAATCGAATATTGCTACTATAAGCTTGCAACATCTTTGGGGATTAGAATGCAGCCATCAAAACTTATTGATAGGAAGCATTTTTGCACAGAAAGATTTGATCGTGTGGATGGGGAAAAAGTTCACATTTTGACAGCTAGTGGGATTACGGGTTGGGATTTCAAAAATCCGCAGTATTCTAGTTATGAAAATTTATTCAAACTTTGCAATGAACTGGTCTTGCCGCATGCGCAAATTGAAGAGCTATTCAAACGGATGGTACTGAATGTAGTATTCTTGAACACTGATGACCATCTTAAAAATACAAGTTTTGTTTACGATAATTCAACTGATAGATGGAATTTATCACCTGCGTATGACATCACATTTGCTTTAAATCCCTTATTGAATGTAAGAAACGTAAATAGGGCACTTTCGATTAATGGCAAACGAAATGATATAATCATTCAAGATTTGCTTCAATTAGCTTCTGATTTTAGCGTAAAAAACGCAAAAAACATTATCGATAATACCATCAATGCATTTGACACTTTAAAAATCGAAATGGAGAATAACAAAGTTCCAACGAGAGTTCTAAATTCTTTGAGTGATTTGATCGCAGAAAACATAAAAGAAATTTCAATAAAGGGGAAAAATAAAAACTCCTCAAAATCAAATGATTGAGAGGAGTTTCTGTACCCGAGGCCGGAATCGAACCGGCACGTCATTGCTGACACAGGATTTTGAATCCAGCGCGTCTACCAGTTCCGCCACTCGGGCTGCTGAATTGGTCGGCAAATATAGTGCGAAATATTTTTAACTTCCAAATTAAATTTCAATTTCTAGTCCATCAAAGGCTAAAAAAATATTTTCTGGAAGTTCTGCTTGAACTTCATCATGGAAGCCTAACGTTAGGCTAATGTGCGTAAAATAAGCTTGTTTGGGCTCTACGATGGAGGTGATTTCTAATGCTTCTTCTAGGGTAAAATGCGAATGATGTTTTTCTACTTTTCTTAGTGCATTTAAGACCAAAGCATCGACATTTTTGATTTTTTCGAGGATTTCCTCCGAAATAAAACTTGCATCGGTGATGTAAGCAAACTTTTTATCAATCAAAAATCCATAAATCGGAAGTTTTCCATGCAAAATCGGTAAAGGTTCTATGACAAATCCGGCAAATTCAAATGCTGATCCGTCCAATATATGTTCGGTGAAGGAAGGAGCTCCCGGATATTTCTCTTCTGCAAAGGCATAAGGAAATCTTGTTTTGATTTCACCTAAGGTACGCGGACAAGCAAAAATATCCATCGGTTTTTGAGCAAAATGAATGAAGGATCTTGTGTCGTCTAAGCCCAATACATGGTCGTTGTGTTCATGCGTGAATAAAATTCCTTCTAAATTTCGAACATTGGCGCGCAACATTTGATAACGGAAGTCAGGACCACAGTCAATTGTTAGGTTTTTTCCATGTTTCGAAAGCAAGACAGAACTACGTAATCGCTTGTCTTTGGAGTTGGTTGAAAAATTTACAGGATGATGACTTCCAATCACGGGAATACCTTGAGAAGTTCCTGTACCTAAAAACTGAACTTTTAGCATTTAATTCGGCATAATTTTGGTAAATTTACAGCATTAAAATAAAAATGCAGATATGAGTTTTGATCAGGTTCTTTCAGCCAAACAAAAGGCATTAGAAATTAACCTCAATTCCAACATTTATGGAACCTTTGCGGAAATTGGAGCAGGACAAGAAACGGTTCGTTTTTTTTACAGAGCAGGTGGTGCTTCTGGTACCTTGGCAAAAGCGATGAGCGCCTATGACAAAGATTTTTCTGACGCGATTTATGGGAAAGAAGAAGATGGACGCTATGTGACCGAAGAGAGATTGCAGAAAATGTTGGACCATGAAATGAAATTGATGGAAGAACGTTTGAACCATGAGACTCATAAAGACAAGCTTTTCTTTACCTATGCCAATACGGTAACGACCATTGATTTTACCAAAACTTACAAAGGACATGGTTGGGTAGGAATTCGTTTTCAATCTGACAAAACTTCCAAAAAATACAACGAAATTATTTTTCACGTTCGTTTCAAAGAGAATTCAGCTCAATTGCAGCAAGAAACTTTGGGGGTAATAGGTGTGAACTTGATTTATGGCGCATACTATTACAATGATAATCCACGTCGTTTGTTGCGTTCCTTGTATGATGGTTTGGATAATGACCAAGTGGAGATTGATATGGTAAACTTTAGCGGACCTTTGTTTGCCTATGTGGACAATCGTTTGATGAGTCTTCAATTGGTGAAAAATGGAATGACCGATGCGGTTATTTTTGGTCCAAATGGTAAAAACTTTTTACCTGCGGCCATCCTTTACAAAAAGAATATTTTTGCCATGCGAGGTAGTTTCCGACCTGTAACGCATGTCAATTTAGATATGTTGGAATCGAGTTTGGACATGTTTATGAACCAAAACGATGTCAACGAAGACAATACGGAAATCTTATTTGAAATCACTTTGAGTAACTTATCGACAGATGGTGAAATTGATGAACGTGATTTCTTGGATCGTGCCGATATCATTGGTAGTTTGGGCTATAATGTCATTATTTCCAACTTTTCGGAGTATTACAAATTGGTCCACTATTTTACTGAATTCACAAGAAATTCGACTCAAATCGGTTTAGGAATGGGTGTGAACAACTTATTGGAAGTGTTCAATCCAACTTATTATGATAATTTACCAGGTGGAATCATGGAGGCCTTTGGGAAATTATTCAAGAAAAATGTCGTGGTGTATCTATATCCGTACAATAACCGAGAGACCAATGAATTGTTGAATTCAGAGAATTTGAAAGTAAATGAAAACTTGAAAGAGTTGTATAAATTCTTCAAATTCAACCAACGAATCAAAGACATAGAAAACTATAATCCTGAATTTTTAGAAATCTATTCCAGAAAAATTTTGGAACAAATAGGAAAAGGAGAAGAAGGATGGGAAGAATGCTTACCAAAAGGCGTTGCGGAACTGATCAAAGACCGCGCAATGTTTGGGTATTCTACAAGCTATGCCATCAATTGACTGACCGAAGAATTTTGTATATAAAAGAAAAGACCACGAAGAAGTGGTCTTTTTTTATGGTGTAATTTTAGATTAATTGCTTGGTTCAGCTGCTCTAAGATTGGGATCAAACAAATCAACTTTGATTTCTTCTGGTTCTTCGACGTTTTCAATTATTTGATTCGCGCGGTTAACCGCTTCGTCTAATATTTTTTGTGCTTCGTCCACTTTGGTTCTTGCCTCATCTGCTTTTAATTTCGCTTCATCCAAAGCTTTTGCTGCTTCTTCTACTGAAGGGAACGGAGGTAAGTTTTCTTCTTTCAATTTCAATTTCGCTAAGTTGTCAAATTTGTACGCAAATCCAACTCCTAAGGTTTCTTTCAACTGTGTTTTCATGATTTGATCTTCATCATAAAATAAATTTACAGTCGCTTGAGCAGAAATGAAACGAGTTACTTTCATGTCCAAAATTCCTTGATAAGCAATATCCATGTTCAAAGGTTCATCTAAATAATTCGAATAAATCCCTAAACGATTGTCATAGGAAATGGTATTGGTAATGTTGAATTTGTATCGAGCTCCTAAAAAAGCACCAAATTCATATAAAAAAGAATCTCCATCATTCTTTAAACCATAACTTCCTGCAATTTGCAAGTCGCGATCGGTAATAAAGGTGAATCGAGAGGTGAATGGGTGAAAGTTAACTTGGAAATTTTCATTTGGTTTGTAGTCAACCCCCAATCCGAAAGACAAATATCCTGGAGCCATAAAGCTTGAAATCTTCTTGTAGTCTCCTGTTAAGCTATCTTGTACATTGTAGTCAAAACCATTGGTAAATTGGGTTTTGAAATTCATGGCACCTGCAAAATAAAAATGTTTGGCAAATTCGTAACCATAGGAGGAGCTTAAATCAATCACATCATTGGATTTGCGGTAATCTTCACCTTCATTTCGTAAGATGCCATAAGCCAAAATAAATCGGTTGTCCCAGATATGGCGTCCACGTGTCAAATTAAATTCGTAGTCGATGTTTGCATTTAAAGAATAAGAATTTACTCCACCTGCCATCCAATTGGAAAAAGCAGCTTGGTTAAAGGTCAAGGAATTATTTCCTTTTACAAACCAGCCTTGTAAACGACCATTATGCGATTTGGTTTTAAGGTACTGTTGACTATTGGTGGATAAATTTCCATTGCTGTCAACTTTTTGAGCGTGCAATTGATTGATCCCTAGTAGGATAAAAAACAACAAGATCTTTTTCATAATTTCCTAATTTATTTAAGGTTTGATTAGTCAGCGCAAAATTACAGTTATTTTTTTATGTCTATTACTGATTTAAATACACAACTTTTTCATCAATCGGCTTGCGACTGCTTTCATGCAATTCAGCTGCTAATTTTCCCATATAGAAAATACCATAACAAGTTTCATTTTCTTCCATTGACGTAAATTCATGCATACGTTTTATCGCTGTTGGAGATGACCAATACGAACCAATTTTCATAGATGTACACATCAACCACATGTTTTGAACCGCCATAGAAATTGCTGCAAGTTCTTCCCATTCGGGTAATAAATCAGACTTTTTCATGCAGATCAAAACGATTTTGTCTGACTTCAAACATTTGTCAATGATATCTTGACGTTTTCGGTCAGATTGCATTTCTGGTGCGGTAATTTCCAAATAAATTTTCTCCATAAATTGAGCAAATCTTTGTCTTGCTTCACCTTCAATTACACGAAATCTCCAAGGTTCTGTGCGTTTGTGATTGGGAGCCCAATTGGCACTTTCCAAAATCATTTGAAGTTCCTCGGAACGGATTTCTTCTGCGGAATATTGATTGGGCATCACACTTCTGCGTGTTTTTATAAGGTTTAATAATTCTTCTGGTTTCATAATTAAAAATTTGTGCAAAGGTAGTCCCTGAATTTGAATTGGGTTTAAACACTAGATTTATTTTGCATTAAGAAAATACGGAGTATTTTAGCATTCGAAATTCAAGTAGAATTCGCTTTTTATGCTGAAAAACAAGGAAATTTTTGAAAAAATGAATGAATTGGGGGCAAGTAAAACTCCTTTTTTTTTCATGATCGATTTCCTGAAAATGAAAGGCGAAGTCATTGAATTCTCAGAATTACCCAAGGATATTTTCTTTCAAATTGATGAAAAACCAGAAGAATTTAAGGGGCAAATTGATTTTCAGAAAAATCCGATGGATTTTGAAATTTATTCCCATCAATTTGATCTTGTTCTACAAAATATTTTGAACGGAAATTCTTTCTTGACGAATTTAACTTGCGAAACGCCGATTTCAACCAATTTAACTTTGGACGAAATTTTCAAATACTCTCAAGCGAAATATAAACTACAATATCGAGATGAATTCGTTTGTTTTTCGCCAGAAACCTTTGTGAAAATCAAAAATGGGAAGATATATTCCTTTCCGATGAAAGGAACAATAGATGCTTCAATTGAAAATGCAGAGGAAATCATCTTGAATGATCCCAAAGAAAAAGCAGAACATTATACGATTGTTGATTTGATTCGAAATGATTTGAGCAAAGTTGCCAAGAAAGTGACCGTGGAAAAATTTAGATTTATCGATAAAGTTCAAACCAACCACAAAACTTTGTTGCAAGTTAGTTCTGAAATTTCGGGTGAATTACCGACCGAATTTCACCAGAATGTAGGAGATCTATTTGATCAACTATTGCCCGCAGGTTCCATTTGTGGCGCTCCAAAAGAAAAAACGGTGGAAATAATTTTGGAAGCGGAATCTTACAATCGAAATTTCTATACAGGTGTTTTTGGAATTTTTGATGGTGAAAATTTGGATTCGGCAGTGATGATCCGATTCATTGAACAATCTGAAAAAGGATTGGTGTTTAAGAGCGGAGGTGGAATTACGCACCAAAGCGATGTGCAAGAAGAGTACAACGAAATGATTTCCAAAGTCTATGTCCCTATTTATTGAAACAATTTGCTACCAAAATGGTGAATTCCGAAATCTAGAATTGCATCAAAATCGATTGAATAAGACTAGATTCAAATGTTTGGGAATGGATGATGAATGGAACTTAGCGTCAATTCTTCCTATGCCTGAAACAGATTTAGCCGAAAAACAAAAATGTAGAATTGTTTATGGCGAAGACTTTGAATCCATTGAATTTCTTCCGTATCAAATTCGTCCTATTCATTCTGTTCGTTTGGTGGAGCATAATTCGATCGAATATAAATACAAATCTTTGGATCGCTCTCAATTTGAATTACTCAAAGATTCGGTAGCTGAAGATGAAATCATCATCGTTCAAAAGGGCCAAATTACCGATACTTCTTATTCCAATCTCGTATTTTTTGACGGTGAAAATTGGGTTACGCCTTCTCGTTACTTACTCAATGGAACCATGCGACAAGCCTTATTGAGAGAAGGGAAAATTTTGGAAGAGGAAATCAATCCTAAGGATTTCAATAAATTTTTATCGTTTAAATTGATCAATGCGATGATGAATTTGGAAGAAAGTCCAGAATTGGATATTTCGATTATTTGCTAAAGTTTCGCAATTTCGTTTGAAGACTTTCAATTTCAGCTTCCAATTTCGCTGATTCCGAACTAGGGAATTCAAAAATCTCTGGTTGTTGGGTTTGAATTCGCTCAATGATGTGAAGGCAATTTTGCGCCTTTTCCGATTCTCCTATTTTTAAATATCCCAAACCCGCTTCACAAAACATGGTCAATTGAGTCGTTCGTAATTTCTCATCCAAAAGAAAGGCATCTCTTTCTTCGTCTTCTTCCAATAATTTCGATAAGGATTCTGAATGGATTTTGAAATAGGTTTTGAGCAATTCCTCAAACGAAGCCAAATACATTTCGGTTTCTTTTTCAACGTCAATGTTCAGCAATTTCGCAATCGCTGTAAACAATTGTTCGATGATTTTCGAAATGAAATCTTGACGTAACACTTATTTCTTCAAGTTTTTGGAAATCAGGGAAGTCGCGATGAAGATTCCGCCCAATTCAATCAGCATTCCAAGGATGATCAAATTATTTCCCGTCAACCAACCGTCAGAAACCTTGTTGACTTTCATGATAAAACCAGCGACAACCAAAATCAATCCTAAAATGATGATTGTTAATCCTGCAATAACTCCGGGTGTAAATTTCATCTTAATTTAATTTTCCAGCTAAACGAGCAAAAACTTTGTTGGGTGCTTTTCCTTCGTATAAAATTTTGTAAACAGCCGATAGAATCGGAGCTTTTACTTCCAAAACTTTCTTCAATTGATAGACCGATTTGGTTGCATAATATCCTTCTGCCACCATTCGCATTTCCAAAATAGCCGCATTGACGGTATATCCTTTTCCAATCATATTTCCGAACATTCTATTTCGGGAGAAATAGGAATAACCCGTTACCAACAAATCGCCTAAATAAGCGGATTCTGTCACATCGCGTTTCATCGGAGAAACATTTTGGGTAATCCGATTCATTTCACGAGTTGCATTGCTCATCAAGACCGCTTGAAAATTATCGCCATACCCTAAACCATGGGCAATTCCAGCAGCGATCGAATAGATGTTTTTCAATACAGCAGCATATTCGGTTCCAAAAATATCTTGGGAAATATTGGTTTTGATGAAATGACAAGCCAAACCATCGGCAGCCATTTTGGCTTTTTGCTTATCCATCGCAGCAATCGTCAAATAAGACAAACGCTCCAAAGCGACTTCTTCGGCATGACAAGGACCGCTGATCACTCCAAAATTCTCAAATGGAACTTTGAATTCATCGTTTAAATAATTTCCAACGATTTTATAATGAACAGGAACAATTCCTTTGATCGCAGAAACCACCAAACGATCGCCAAACGGAACGTTTAAGTCAGCTAAACAAGCTTCTAAATGAATGGATGGAACCGCCAAAACAATCCAATCCGAATTGGAAACCAATTCATTGATATCGGTCGTTAAGTTCAATTGTTCTGGCTGAAATTCAACTGAACTCAAATAATTGGGATTGTGCTTATGGGTCAAAATATAATTTTTGGTTTCCTCATTTCGCACCCACCAATTGATGATATTATGATTTTTACAAAGCATCTTAGCGATGGCTGTAGCCCAACTTCCACCTCCGACTAATCCAACTTTTGGTTTTGACATCTTTACTTTATTTGATTTGCTAATCTGGGGTCAAAAATAAGAAATTTTAAACGAGTGCATTTTGGTTTCAATAATCTTTCGAATTTTTCGTTTGCATTGGAGGTGGAATTATTTTCTCAATTCCAAAAGAATACAGATTTTTGCCAATTAAAATTAAACCGAATTGTACAAAAGGCTACTCAGCGAAACCGTCATTTATGGAATTGGGTCAATCTTGCCAAGGTTGATCAATTTTGGGTTGACGCCATTTTATGTGGATAAAATCAATTCAGAAGACTTTTCCAAATTTGGACAATTGTATGCCTTGGTCGCTCTTGTCAACATCGTTTTGACCTTTGGGTTTGAAACGGCTTATTTCCGGTTTTCGTCTGATAAAAATTTATCGGGGAAAGTATTTCATTTGACCTTTGCGTTTGTATTCATCAATGCATTGGCTTTTTTGGTCGGGATGCACATTTTCAACATTCCCATTGCGAACTTTTTTGATTACCAAGATCATCCGGAATACCTAAAGTGGTTTGCTTGGATTGCCTTTTTTGATGCCATTTGTATGGTGCCATTTGCCTTTTTGCGATTTACCAATCGACCAATTAAATACTCAGCCATTAAAGTATCACAATCCTTGATTCATACGATGATAGTCTTGGCATTTTTCTTTTGGGTTCCAGCCGAAATTCTGGTAAGAATTGGGTTAGATGAACCTGTGGCCTATCCGTTTTTTGCCAATGTCCTCGCGAGCTTTTTAGGTTTGGTCTTTTTGTTTCCTATTTTATCCAAAGTTCGACCGTATTTTAATTGGGAACTGTTCAAACGAATGTTCAAATATGCGTATCCGGTTATGCTAGCGGGATTGGCCTTTACAGTCAATGAAAATTTGGACAATTTGATTTTGCGTGATATGATCGACAAGTCAGAAGCAGGAGCTTATGCAGGTTGTTACAAAATTGCAACCTTGATGATTTTATTGGTCACAGCTTATAGAATGGGCGTAGAACCTTATTTTTTCAAAAAAGCACAAGATACAGATGCGAAAAAATCCTATGCCGATGTGATGTTGTATTTCGTGATTTTCTGCGGATTTGGCGTTGTGGCGCTTTTGGGGAATTTAAGTTGGATCAAAACCTTGTTGATTCCCAATGAGGAATATTGGGTGGCGATTTCCATCGTTCCGATTATTGTAATCGCGAATTTCTTTTTCGGGATTTATTATAACCTTTCCACTTGGTACAAAGTTACTGACAAAACCTACGTTGGAACGATAGTTTCGTGGATAGGAGCAGGTTTGACCATTGCACTGAATCTAATTTTTATTCCCATTATAGGATTCATGGCTTCGGCTTGGGCAACTTTGATTGCCTATGGAACCATGATGGTTATTTCTTATTTCTGGGGACAAAAACAATACAAAATACCGTATAAGACTCGAAAAATTATCCTTTATTTGATATTAAGTATAGGTTTAGGATTTTTGGGATATAATCTATTTGATAATCATTTTATCATTGGGAATCTCTGTGTATTGCTTTATCTTGCAGCCGTATTTTTTATTGAAAAATCAAGTTTGAGAATTCAAGCTCAACAATCTGAAAATCAATCTTGAATACCCTAAAAATTGAAAACGAAACATGTATATAAAAATCATTAACCGATCCAAACATCCGCTACCAGAATACAAAACCGAATTATCGGCTGGTATGGATTTAACTGCGAACCTAAACGAGCCAATTGTTTTACAATCCTTGGAACGTAAACTCATTCCTACGGGTTTGTTTTTGGAATTACCAGCAGGATTTGAAGCGCAAGTTCGTCCAAGAAGCGGTTTAGCATTTAAACATGGAATTAGTGTTTTGAATTCTCCAGGAACGATTGATGCGGATTATCGTGGAGAAATCGGGGTGATTTTGGTGAATTTGTCCAAAGAGGAATTCATAGTTCAAGACGGAGAACGAATTGCACAATTGGTGATTGCCAAACATGAAGTAGCCAATTGGGTAGAAGTAGAAGAATTAGACGATACAAGCCGAGGTGCAGGCGGATTTGGAAGCACCGGAAAAAACTAGAATCAATCAATCAACTATAGAAAAAGAATTCATGAAAATTATTATCCCTATGGCGGGACGCGGTTCCCGATTAAGACCACATACCTTAACTGTTCCAAAACCTTTGATTCCAATTGGAGGAAAACCAATTGTACAAAGATTGGCTGAAGATATTACAAAACTAGCTGATCAAAAAGTTGACGAAATTGCTTTTATTATTGGGGATTTCGGAGAAGAAGTTGAAAAACAATTGATTGGAATCGCAGAAAAATTAGGTGCAAAAGGAAGCATCTACAAACAAGACGAACCTTTGGGAACGGCACATGCGATCTGGATGGCAAAAGATTCTTTAACAGGTCCGGTTGTGGTTGCATTTGCTGATACTTTGTTTAGAGCGAATTTCCATTTGGATTCCAATGCAGACGGAGTAGTTTGGGTAAAACAAGTAGAAGATCCAAGTGCTTTTGGTGTCGTGAAACTAAATGACGAAGGAATCATTGAAGATTTCGTTGAAAAACCAAAAGAATTCGTTTCTGACTTGGCCATCATCGGGATTTATTTCTTCAAAGATGGAGACAATTTGAGAGAAGAAATCCGTCATATTATCGAAAATGATATCCAAGGAAATGGAGGCGAATATCAATTAACAGATGCTCTGGAAAACATGCGTTCCAAAGGAAACAAATTCAAATTGGGTCCTGTGGATGAATGGATGGATTGTGGAAACAAAGACGCAACGGTCGATACCAATAGTAAGATTCTGGGATTTGAAAGCCAAGAATTTGAAAACATTCCAAGTTCAGCTCAAATTCAAAATTCGTTGATCATTCCACCTTGTTTCATTGGCGAAAATGTTGTGATTCAAAATTCAAAAGTCGGCCCAAATGTCTCGGTTGGAAACGGTACAAAAATTGTAAATAGCAACATAGACAACAGTTTAATTCAAGAGAAATCATCTATTGTAAACGGTAATTTAACAGGTTCCATGATTGGGAATCATGTAGATTACAAAGGTGTTGCGCGCAACATAAGTTTAGGAGATTATTCTGTTTTGGATTTTAAAGAATAAAAAATTATTGATTTGAAGTATTTCGTAAAAATAGGATTCTTAGCGCTTTTGGTTTTTCAAATTTCTTGTGGTACCCAAAAAGGTATGGCCACAGGAGAAGCAGAAGATTTGAAAACAACCGAATTGGTCAAAAATGTTTTGGCTCAATCTCCTAAATTCACCCATTTGACAATTTCCTCCAAAATCAATGCAGACATTGACGATGTTTCAGTTGGTTTGAATGGGAAAATTTATGTGCACAATGGCAAGAAAATTTGGGTAAATGTTACCAAATTTGGGGTCACAGGAGCACGAGCATTGATTACGCCAGAAGGTTTCAAAGCCTATGAAAAATTGGATCGAACCTATATAGATGGAGATTTTTCCTATTTCAATAATTTGTTGAAAGTCGATTTCATCGATTACCAAAAACTTCAAAATCTATTGTTGGGACGAATTTTTGTTGATCTTAAGGCTTCCGAATTTGATTCAGAATTGGTGGACAATCAATACAAATTATCCTACGAAGAGAACGCCAATATTTTAGTCAATCCCAAAGAGGGAAAATACTTTCAGGAATATTTTTTTGATGCCAATTTCAATTTGGTGAAGGCTTTGATTATCGAACCCAAATCGAAACGTGAATTGGAAATTACTTACGCAGGTTGGCAAAAAGTGGGTTCGCAAACTTTCCCGAAAACTGTTAAAGTTTTGGTAAAAGATACAAAAACCCAAAAAGTAGATTTAGAATATAATAATTTTACTTTTGAACAAAGCGAAACACCTTTTGAAATCCCATCTGGATATAAACCCAACAAATTGCTAAAATGAGAAAACATTTGTTTTTCACTGTCTTATTGTTTTTAGTTTTTGCTGGACTTGCCTCTGCGCAAATTACAGAGCAAGAATTAAAGGTTCAGAAAGAAAAATTACAACAACAAAATAGCTCCCTTAAAAAAGAGATTTCGGAACTCAACAAAGATTTGCAACGCAATCAAAATGAGTCCAAAACCTCTTTGTTGTATGTGCAAAATTTAACCCAAAAAATTTCTGCTCAAACAAAATTGGTCAACGGATTGAGCAAAGAGAAACGATTCATTGAAGATGAAATTTATTTAATCCAATTGGAAATCAATAAATTGAGTCGTGAGTTGGGAGAATTGCGAAAAGAATACCGAGACATTTTGGTCAAAGCCTATAAAAACAAATCGGTTGAAAACAAATTGCTTTTTGTCCTTTCCTCTACAAGCTTGACTCAGGCTTATCGTCGTATCAAATATTTGGAAAAGTATTCCGATTATCAAATGGGGAAAGCCGAAGAGATCTTGGCGAAAACCAAAGATATTGAAAAAGAAAAAGCGGCAAGAGAAAAGGCAAAACAAGAAAAAGAAACGGTATTGGCACAACAATCCATTGTCGTAGATGAATTGGAAAATGAGAAAATTGCCAAGCAAAACGTCATTGAAGAATTCAAGAAAAATGCCGGAACCATTTCCAATTTGATTGCCGAAAAACAACGTGAACAAAAAGCGTTAAATACCGAGATTAATCGAATTATTGAAGAAGAAATTCGATTGGCTCGAATCAAAGCGGAAAACGATAAAAAGGCTTGGGACAAGGCAGCGAGAACCAATACCATTGCTTCTTTCCAAGAATATTTAAATGAATGGCCCAATGGGGATTATTCCAATGCCGCTAGAAACAGCATCAAGAATTTAGAAGCCGATAACAAAGGTTGGCAAACCGCAAGAAGCAACCATACCAAAGCGGCTTATCAGACCTATTTGAAAAGCTTCCCTCAAGGACAATTTGCCTCAACCGCAAGATTGGAAATCACCAAATTTGAGCGTGTAGAAGAGGAAGAGCGTCTAGCAAGAGAAAAAGCGGAACGTGAAGCGGCAGAAGCCAACAAACCAGTAGAGGAAGTTGTCGTAAAAGAAGTAGAAAAACCAAAACCGGTTGAAAATCCGAAACCCGACCCAGCGCCACAAAAAACATTTGATGTAAAAACCAATACGGCCGAATTATCTTCTGAATTTGCAAGCAATAGAGGTCGTTTGCCATGGCCAGTGTCAAGAGGTCAAATTGTCGTTGGATTTGGACCAGGGAAACACCCCGTTTTAAACATTGATACCAACAATGACGGTGTGGATATTGCGACCAATAAAGGCGTAAATGCACGAGCAGTTTTTGACGGAGAAGTGAGTTCCATTATCTCCATTCCAGGAGGAAATAGAACGGTTTTAGTGAAACATGGTACCTACTATACCTTGTATGGAAACCTTTCATTTGTATCGGTTAAAAAAGGAGACAAAATCAAACGTGGTCAGGATATTGGACGAATTTATACAGACGAATTAGGAAATACAACCTTGAATTTCCAAGTGCGTAATGGAGCCGATAAACAAAATCCTGAATTATGGTTGAGTAAAAATTAATTTTGAGTAACTTTGTAGTCTTATATTTAGAATTATGGGAAAATTTGGAACTTGGGAAATCATCATCATCGTATTGGTAATTTTACTATTGTTTGGTGGAAGAAAAATTCCTGAATTGATGAAAGGTTTGGGTTCTGGTATCAAGGAATTCAAAAATGCAACGAAGGACGAGGAAGACAAGAAAAAAGCAGATTCCAATACTGAAAATCCGCAATAAGATTTCTTTGAAGAAACATAAAAAGGTAGAAGAAATTCTGCCTTTCTTTTTATCATATTATTTCAAACGAATTATTACTATTCCACATGAATTTTACCGAAAAAGCTTGGAACATATTCAATCAAAGCATCAACGATTATCACGTTCATAACGACGTTTACGCAACGATTCAAAATCCGTATGCTGAATCCGATTTGATTGAACATTTATTATACAAAAAGAATTGGATTGACACCGTTCAATGGCATTTAGAAGACATCATCCGTGATCCAGAAATTGATCCCATTGATGCTTTGAAATTGAAACGTTGGATCGATAAATCCAACCAAGAGCGTACCGATATGGTTGAGTACATCGATTCTTGGTTTTTACAACAATACGGACAAGTTCAAATTCAAGAAGGAGCAAAAATCAACACCGAAAGTCCAGCTTGGGCAATTGATCGTTTCTCGATTTTGGCCTTGAAAGTCTATCATATGCGCGAAGAAGCCAATCGTACAGACGCTTCGCCAGAACATATTGCGCAATGCCAAACCAAATTAAACGTCTTGTTGGAACAACACCAAGATCTTTCTACGGCAATAGAGGAATTGATTCAAGATCTAGAAGCAGGAAGAAAATACATGAAAGTGTACAAACAAATGAAAATGTACAATGACGACGAACTAAACCCAGTTCTTCGCAACAAAAAATAAACAAAAACGCTCTACTTAGTAGGGCGTTTTTTGTTTGAATTCTCAGTTTTTATTCCAATTCAAAACTAACCTTCAAGGTTACTCTATATTCTGTGACCTTTCCATTGGAAATCGTTACACTTTGGTCTTTCACCCAAGCCGAACGTAAATTCTTCAAGGTTGCCGAAGCTTCTTTCACTGCTTTTTCCGTTGGTCTACCCAACTCTTTTCAGAACTCGACAAAAGTTCAATTACTTTCACTACTGGCATTTCATTACATTTTTATTGGTTAATAAGCTTAAATGCAACGATAAAACCAATGAGAAAAATTACTTTAACAAGAATTTAATGCTTTCATCGAGAGTGATTTATAATTCGCTCAATCGATCTTTTACATATTCCACTTGCGTTTTTCCATGGGCTTTAGGTTTCCCATCTTCTCCTAAATTCACCATGGTAATATTGTCAACCGTGATGATGGTTTCGCGCGTCATTTTGTTACGAACTTCACTTTTCAAAACCAAGGACGAACGACCAAATTTTACTACTTCAATTCCGATTTCAATGATATCACCTTCCACCGCCTTGGCCATGAAATTAATTTCCGACATATACTTGGTTACGACATGTTTGTTTTCCAGTTGGATGATCGAGTACAAAGCGGCTTCCTCATCAATCCAAGCCAATAATTTCCCACCAAACAAGGTTTTATTCGGATTTAAATCTTCGGGTTTTACCCATTTTCTCGTATGAAATCGCATGCTAAAATTTTCCTATAAAGATAACCAAAAACCAAGTTTTGAAGACTCAAAAATCTGATTATTTGGGCGACTGCCGTTGCGGTTTCCTCGTACCGATTGCTTCGTTCCTCGCAATGACTAATGCAACCGCAACGTCACCGGGCTTTGCGTTGCAATCTTTTGGGCTTATAGAGTTATACTTACCTATTTTCTCCAAAGATATAGATATTCGTTTCTCAAGGGTGGCTGAGCGAAGTCGAAGCCCAAAAGGATTTCCTCTGCAATCCCTGTCGCAAGGAACGTTTAACAAATAAAGTTCAAGGTTTAAAGTTTCAAGACCTCCAACTTCCAACATCCCGCCTCCAACATCAAACTTCCCGCTTCCAACTTAAAAAAGAATCTTCACCAAATCTCCAACCTTCCCAATCGTTTCCACTCTGATCTGATAATCAGAGGTTTTGATTTTGTTGTATTTCGACACGAAAATCACATCATACCCTAGTTTCTCTGCTTCCAAAATTCGTTGTTCCACACGATTCACCGCACGGATTTCTCCGCTCAATCCGACTTCACCTGCAAACAAACAATTATCGGGAAGACTTACATCCATATTGGAGGATAAAATCGCACAAATCACCGCCAAATCAATCGCGGGATCATCTACTCTGATTCCACCTGTGATATTCAAGAAAACATCTTTCGCGCCCAATTGGAATCCGGCACGTTTTTCCAAAACTGCCAACAACATATTCAATCGTTTGGTGTCAAATCCCGTAGCAGAACGTTGCGGCGTTCCATACACAGCCGAACTTACCAAAGCTTGAATTTCAATCAACATCGGACGAATTCCTTCCAAAGTTGCCGCAATGGCATTTCCGCTTAAATTTTCATCTTTTTTGGAAATCAATACTTCAGACGGATTTTTCACTTCTCGCAATCCGCTTCCTTGCATTTCGTAAATGCCCAATTCCGAAGTAGAACCAAAACGGTTTTTCTGAGATCGTAACAATCGGTAAATATGGTTTCGATCTCCTTCAAATTGCAAGACAACATCGACCATATGTTCCAAAATTTTCGGTCCGGCAATCACACCTTCTTTGGTGATATGCCCAATCAAAACAATTGGAATATTGGTTTCCTTGGCATATTTGATCAATTCCGCCGTGGTTTCTCTGATTTGAGAAATACTTCCAGGTGAAGATTCCACATATTGCGTATGCAATGTTTGAATCGAGTCAATCACCATCAATTGTGGCTGAATTTCTTGTGCGTGTTTGAATATTTTTTGGGTATTGGTTTCCGTTAACACAAAACATTGATCGGATTGGATTCCGATTCGTTCTGCGCGTAATTTGATTTGTGAAGCAGATTCCTCACCTGAAACATACAAGGTTTTGGTGGTTGTCAAGTGTAAAGCAACTTGTAGCATCAAGGTCGATTTTCCAACTCCAGGTTCACCTCCGACCAAAACAACCGATCCGTTGACAATTCCTCCACCCAAAACACGATTCAATTCTTCATTGAGTGTATTGATACGGGTTTCGCCCATTTCTGAGACATCTTTGATGTTCTGAATGCTGGCTTTTGCAGAAGGTTCCGATTTCCATGATTTCTTTTCATCGCCTTTGTCAAGCACTTCTTCTACGATGGTGTTCCATTCGCCACAATTCTTACATTGCCCCATCCATTGAGCCGTTTGGCTGCCACAGTTTTGACAGAAAAAAGATGTTTTGGTTTTTGCCATGATGTATTATTCTTTAAGCAATATTCTGATTTTTTAATCGGTTTGCAAGTTTTTCTTTGTAATATGATTTTGTAGAAATATATATTTTCTTTCGTATTTCGCAAAAGATGATGTCTCCAGCTTTGTTTGTAAGAAAAGTATGAACCTCAAAATCGATTTCGTTTTGAGTCGAAACCTCATGTTTGATTTGGTCAATTTGTTCTGGCGAAAATTCAAATTTCGCATACAAATCTTCCTTCGCAGGTCGTTTGAAATATACCTCTGCCGATTTATCCCAAATCACATATTCCTTTCCTAAAATTTGAACCAATTGAATCATGGGAATCGGGTCTACTGCCGAAAACATACTTCCGCCAAAAATAGTATTCATGTAGTTTCGGTTTTTCCAACTGATGCGAATTCTAACGGTTATTTTCGTTAAATCTTTGGATATGGAAATGATTTTGCCCGTACTACGTCGGTACATAGGCGAATAATTAAATCCATATTTGAACAAATTGCAAGGGGAAATATAGCGTTGAAGAAGCTCGAAGCTTTTCTTATAAATCGACATATTGCTTGGAAAGATTTTCTACTTTCAAAAGTAATGAAAATCAAGATTTGGATATTCTTGGCATGAAATAAAAAGCCAAAATTCCGAAAATTAAAATTGAAATGACTTGAGCGAAATACAACAGCAATCCAAAATAGTTACCGACCATTTTGCCTTCATCGCCCGATTGCCCATTGGAAATATACATAGCAGTAAAAGCTAAACTCATGACGTAGGGATATCCCAATCCGCCAACGGCAGGCAAAATCATGCCCAAAGCTCCGGCAACGATAAGGAAAAATCCTTCTGCTAATCCGAAATGGGAAGTCGCTGGAAATGCGAAAAACACCAAATAGGTCATGAAAAAATAGCAAGTCCAAATCGCGAAGGAATAGAAAATAAACAATCCTCGTTTTTTCAAATGCATGATGGATTGAACTCCAATTAAAATCCCTTTGATAAATTCAGCAATTTTCTGAAAGAAAGGCAATTTTTTTAATTGATTTCGGATGAGGTAAATTCCTGTGACCAAAACAATAAATGCTACTCCAGCATAAATAAATTTGTCATAGGATTTGCCTTCACTCATGGAGAGAAATGATGTTAAGGTGTCGGCATTGAAAAGGAAAGTGAGCAAAAAGAAAAATCCTAAAAACAAGACATCAATGACTCTTTCCAGAACCACAATCCCCAAAGATTTGTCCACTGGAACTTTTTCCATTTTGTACAAAGAGGTCGCACGCGCAATTTCACCACTTCGAGGAATCGTTAAATTCATGAAATAAGCAAAAGAAATCGCCCAGAAACCTGCTTTTGCAGAAAAAGGATGACCAATAGGTTCCGACAACAATTGCCAGCGCTTGGCTCTTAGCCAATACGAGAAAATACTAATCGCCATGGACAATAGAAACCAAAAATAATTGGCTTCGGAAGCCGCTTGTTTCAAAACTTGAAAATCGGTTTGCCTCAACGTAAGCCAAATGAAAATTGCAGCGAGTACAATGGCACAGACGCTGAATAAGATTTGTCTTAGCTTGGCCGTCATGATCTAGTCTAGACGGTTGGTTTTCTCATTTGGGAAAATAATCGTAGGCTTAAAATTCTTAGCCTCTTCAATTGTAGTAAGTCCGTAGCCGATGATAATAATGGTATCACCCACTTGAACTTTGCGAGCTGCTGGTCCGTTTAAGGTAATTTCTCCAGAACCTCTGGTTCCAGGAATGGTATATGTTTCAAATCGTTCACCATTTTGGATGTCGACAATCGAGACTTTTTCGCCAACGATCATATTGGCTGCGTCTAACAAATCTTCGTCAATGGTGATACTTCCAATATAATTTAGTTCAGCACCGGTAACTGTCACACGGTGAATTTTTGAACGGACAATTTCTATCATCATAATGGGTACAAATGTAAGGAGAATTTGGAAAAGAGGTGGTTGGAATTCTTTAATTCAATCTCAAGTTGTCAATCAATCGTATATCTCCAGCAAAGGCAGCGATGAATGCACGAATCTTTTGGTTCGGTTCGATATTGGTAACAGATTCCAAGGTTTTTTCATCGGCAATTTCAATGTATTCCAATTCTAGTTTGGTTTTGGCAAATTCTTCTTCTACCATTTTTTTGGTTGCTTCAACCGAATTGTTTTGTAGAAAATCTTTCGCTTTGAGTAGGATCTGATAAATTTTGGGGGATTCTTCCAACATTTCTTCTGTTAAACGTTTGTTTCGTGAACTCATCGCTAAACCATTTTCATCGCGTTTGATTTCGACTGGAACAATTTCCAATGGAATTTTATAATTTTCCACCATTTGTTGAATGATGCGTAATTGTTGAAAATCTTTTTCCCCAAAATAGGCATGATCGGGTTGGACAATTTCAAAAAATCGTTTCACAATGGTTCCCACTCCATCAAAATGCCCTGGTCGGAATTTCCCTTCCATTTGATTTTCCAATCCGTTGAAGTCATAGGAATTGGACTCCGCGCCATTTGGATACATCACCTCTACGCTTGGGAAAAAGACTGCATCAACTCCAGCGTCTTCCAATAAAGCAGCGTCTGCTTGTTCGGTGCGAGGATATTTTTCTAAATCTTCGAGATTGTTAAATTGAGTCGGATTGACAAATACACTGACAATTGTAAAGTCATTTTGTTTTTTGGACTCTTCAACAAGTGAAATATGTCCAGCATGCAGTGCGCCCATGGTTGGAACGAATCCAATCGTTTTGTTTTTGGCTTTCAACTCTGACAGAACTGATTGCATTTCGGTCAGATTTCTTAAAATTATCATTAAGTGGTGTTAAATAATTGACATTCGCTGCAAAAATACGATAACCAATAAATATCTGATAGAAAATTCGTATCTTTGTGCACTATTTCAAGTAATTAATGAGATTGAATATGGATGGAAAGCGCATATTATATGTAACGACCGAAATGATTCCCTACTTTCCTGAAACCCCTATGTCATTGCAAGCCTTGCGTATACCCAAAGCGATGAGCGATAAAGGCGCTGACGTAAGGATTTTCATGCCACGTTTTGGAGTTATCAATGAAAGAAGACATCAGCTTCATGAAGTAATTCGTTTATCGGGAATGAATTTAATCATCAATGACATGGACCAGCCTTTGATTATCAAAGTTGCGTCTGTGCCAAGTGAGAGATTACAAGTTTATTTCATCGACAATGAAGAGTACTTCAAACGCAAGCATGTTTATGCCGATAAAGATGGTTCTTTGTATGAAGACAATGACGAACGCGCTATTTTCTTTGCCAAAGGTGTTTTGGAAACTGTGAAAAAATTGAATTGGAAACCCGATGTGGTGCATGTGATGGGGTGGATGTCGAGTATGGTTCCTGCCTATTTGAAAGAATACTATGCAGATGATTCTTTCTTCAATGAAGCCAAAGTGGTTGTTTCTTTATTTGATGATGCTTTTGAAGGTGAATTGAATTCAGGAATTGCATCGAAATTAGCGTTCGATGGTATTAATGGCGAAATAGCTACTTATTTGGAAAAACCAAATTGTGAGGCTATGACCAAAGCAGCACTCGTTTATGCTGATGCCGCTGTAAAAGGAGAAGAAATCATTCCTGAATCCATCAATCAATATCTTCAAACCAAAAATATTCCTGTGATGGATTATTGTCCAATTGAGGGAGTAAGTGAAGCGTACAAGATTTTTTACGCTGAAGAATTAATGAATCAAAACTAGACCAAATATTACATGAAGAAATTATTCAATTTCGTTGCAACCATTTTTGTTTGCACAACAGCCATTTCTTTGTTTTCTTGTGAAGATGATATTTCTGACGTAGGAAGTGGATTGCTTGATACGGGATCAACCTCCAATGTTTATTATGTAGACTTGGTATCTTATAATACAAATTCTGACTCTTTGCGTTCAGATGAACGCGTTTTAATCAACGGGATTTTAGGTGTTTACGAAGAACCTGTTTTTGGTCGTACCAAAGCGAAATTTATATCTCAAGCAAGATTGGGAACCTTAAGCCCTGATTTTGGTACCAACCCTACGATTGATTCGGTTATTTTGCATATTCCAGTTTTCACAAAGGCTTTGGAAGATGCCGATGTTGATACAACTTATGTTTACGTAGGAATTGATGAATCACCAAGTGATACGGCTACAATGGTTATCAAACGTACCTATAAATTGGATTCGATTTATGGGAATACAGATTTGCCAATGACCTTAAAAGTGAGGGAAGTAAGTGAATATTTGTATTCTCAAGATTCAACCTATTATTCCAATCCAGCATTGGGTAATCCAAATTGTCCAAGCTGTCCGAACATCAATCAAATCGATGTTTTTCCAGATGTTTTGGGTTCAACTATCGTAAAGAAATCCATTACAACCTATGAGAGAAGAAAGAAATCGGAAGCAGAAAACATTCCACCGGTAACTTTACGAGTATTGTTGAGCAACGATTATTTCAAGACAAAATTTATTGACAATCAAAATTCAAGTGATTTATCCTCCCAAGCCACGTTCATTCGTAACTTCTTTAGAGGAATTGAATTAAGCATTGATGAAAATCAAGGGTTTATGTTCAATTTCAATCCGAATATGTTCATAACTATGAGTTATTCTCATGATGATACAAGTGACGATGCTGGTGAAAATCCTCCCAAATTGAAAGGTAGTTTTGCTTTAAGTTTTTCAAGTTATTGGGATACTGTCATTGGTCACAACGTACAGATTGCTCAATTTGAACATGCGAATAGAAGTAGCCAATTTACCAATGCTTATCAGAATCCAGATATGGTAAATGGAGCCTCTCGTTTGTATCTTTCTGGAATGGATGGAACAAAAACCATCATCAAATTGAATGCAGATCAATTGAATGAAATCAAAAACAAGGTTCAAAATAACGATTGGGCTATTGTTGGAGCAGAATTAATCTTTCATTTAGATGATTCGTATGGATTAAAAAAACCACCTTATTTATTTGGTTGGAATCAATACAAAGAGGGAACAAAATGGTTGAATAAAAACTTTTCAGATATCATGGTATTTGCTGGCGGATATCCAAACAACGTAACCTTCAACCCAAAATATAATTACAAAGACAACAACAAAATCTACACATTGAAAATCACAGATTATGTGAAGAGCTTGGTGGAGAGAAATGAAGTCTTTGAAGATGGACAAATTGTGGTTAGTTTAGGTAACTTCCTATTGGCACCATCTTCTGGCTATTCGAGTGTGTTGAATGGTATGGATCCTTTCTATAATGATCGTGCTTTCAATCCTCACAGAGTAGTTTTACATGGAAATGCGTCTGAGGACGATGCGAAAAAATTAAGATTAAAAGTTTACTACACAAAAAAATAAACCAATATGTGTGGAATCGTAGGATATTTAGGGTTTAGAGAAGCTTATCCCATCATTATAAATGGATTGAAAAGACTGGAATATCGTGGATATGATAGTGCAGGTCTTGTCGTGATGAACAACAATTCTTTTGGTTTGGTTAAAACCAAAGGGAAAGTATCTGAACTTGAAGAAAAATCTCAAAATATCAATGATGGTGCAACTGTTGGGATTGGACATACAAGATGGGCTACTCACGGAGTTCCAAACGATGTGAATTCACATCCGCATCTATCCAATGATGGAAATCTTGTGATTGTTCATAATGGAATTATTGAGAATTACGATTCCATCAAAACAGAATTGAAACAAAAAGGATTTGTATTCCATAGTGATACAGATACCGAAGTTTTGGTCAATCTAATCCAATACGTTAAAAACAGTGAAAATCTTTCTTTAACAGAAGCGGTTCGATATGCGTTAAATGAAGTAATCGGAGCTTATGCTATTGCTGTGATGGAAAAAGATCAACCCAATGAAATTGTGGTAGGTCGTTTGGGAAGTCCTTTGGCAATTGGAATTGGAGAAAATGAATTCTTCATTGCGTCAGATGCTTCACCGTTTTTACAGTTTACAAAAGATGCTGTTTATTTGGATGATGGCGAAATGGCTACCATTACTTTGGGTCAAGGAGTCGACGTTCGAAAAATCAAAGATAATTTACAAGTAATTCCTGCGGTTCAAGAATTGCAGATGAATTTAGAAGAAATCGAAAAAGGTGGTTTCGAACATTTCATGTTGAAAGAAATCTACGAACAACCCAAATCGATTCGTGATACGATGCGCGGTCGTTTATTGGTAGAAGAAGGTGTCATCAAAATGGCAGGAATCTGGGATCACCAAGAACGATTTTTAAACGCAAAACGTATTATCATTGTAGCTTGTGGTACTTCATACCATGCTGGTTTGGTTGCAGAATATTTAATTGAAGATTTGGCAAGAATTCCAGTGGAGGTTGAATACGCTTCGGAATTCCGTTATAGAAATCCGATTATCAACAAGCGCGATGTAGTCATTGCAATTTCCCAATCAGGTGAAACAGCCGATACGTTAGCTGCCTTGAAATTGGCCAAAGAAAAAGGAGCTTTCATTTACGGAATTAACAACGTTGTAGGTTCTTCTATTGCGCGTATTACCGATGCAGGTTCGTACACACACGCAGGTCCGGAAATCGGTGTTGCGTCCACTAAAGCATTTACTGCTCAGTTGACGATCCTTTCTTTGATTGCAATCAAATTAGGAAAACACAATGGAAACTTGAGTACGGAACGTTTCAATGCTTTAATTAGTGAATTGGATAGTATTCCTGAATTGGTTCAAGAAACCTTGGAAACAACTGCAGAGCAAGTAATTGAAGTTGCCGAAAAATACAAAGATGCACCAAATGCCTTGTATTTAGGACGTGGATACAATTTCCCATCGGCTTTGGAAGGAGCTTTGAAATTGAAAGAAATCTCTTACATCCACGCAGAAGGATATCCTGCTGCAGAAATGAAACATGGTCCAATCGCCTTGATTGATGAAAATATGCCTGTCGTTATCATTGCTACCAAAACAGGTCATTACGAAAAGGTTGTGAGCAACGCTCAAGAGATCAAAGCTAGAAAAGGTCAAATTATTGCCGTTGTGAACAAGGGAGATCAAGAAGTTCGTAAGATTGCGGATCACGTGATTGAAATCCCGAATTCATCAGAAGAATTTAGTCCAATCTTGGCTGCGATTCCATTGCAATTATTGTCGTATTATGTGGCTGTGAAACTTGGTCGAAATGTAGATCAACCACGTAACTTAGCGAAATCTGTTACAGTAGAATAAGATAAATTTATATAGAATTAAGGTAAATCCTCTTCCAGTTCGGTAGGGGATTTTTCTTTGGATTCAACTGGAGAATTTGATGGAATTACCCAAGTTTCTTCCATATCCCACATGGCTCTTGTGGTGATTTCGGTCGGATAAACATAGGAAGCTTCAGGTTGTTTTCGTTCAAAAAAGTTTCCAGTATCCCAATGTCCGTTTTCGTTTTCATCAACCAAGATTTTAAAGTAAAATTTCGCCGCAGGCAAATAATTGAATTCAAAATAGGAAGCAGTTGTATATTGTTCGTCCAATAAGACGTCGCGATCGTTGTACATCTGCAACCAAAAGGGATGATTGGGTTTGTTTTGGATGTTTAGTTTTAAATTTCCATAATCCGTTCTTGTACGAGTTTTGACTTCAAATTGAATCGTATCATTGGTTTTACCAAAAAAGTCAGTCAAAGCATCGGGCAATATGTTCACTTCGTATCGAGACTGAATTTCCATCGGGAAATCTAAGGTGATTTTTTGATCGTTTTTGCTGTTTTTGATCAATTTCGTAGGAATTCGAATGCTATCTTTCCAGACTTTTATTTTGGATGAATCCATGGAGATAATCGGATAATTCGTGGTCAACTGAACGGGTCTTCCTGGTGCGTATTCCAACTTTCCTTTGGTATCAATGTTTAATTTGTGCTTGATGGCATTCGAATAAACGACGGATATCGTATCAGATAATTCTTGGTTTTTCACCAAAAATTTCAATCGTTTGGAATTTTCTGAAATCGAATCAACACTTGGTTGAAACCAAAATTCAATTGAATCCGATTTGGGTTGATAGCTATACTTTGCCGAATTAAAATCCATATCCAAAGATTGAATATCTATTGTTTCAGGTTGGCCTTCAAATTTAAATCGGATGTGACCATAACCTTTCTGTTCTGCTTTTCCCACTTTGTAAGGAGGAAGTTGATCAAACAATTCAATGTTGTATTCTTGATTTTGGTTGAGATCAATGATTTCATCTACAAAACCAAATTTTTCTTTGCCAATATCAAACTGCATGTTTTGGGCAACATCATCAAATGCAATCATTTGGTATTTCCCAGGGCTTAAATAATTCAAATTGAATTCGCCATCGGCATTCACTTTCGAAACATAAAAGGGTTTGGATTTTAAGACCAAACTATCGGTATAAGCAGAATCTATTTTGAACAAAGCCACAATTAAATCTTCCGATTTTTTCTTTTGATTGGAAATATTTGCTTTCCCAGAAATTTTTAAAGAATCAATATAATCTCCTGTGGAAAATACGTATTGGAAATAGGGCAGTTTGTTCCCTTCATTGTTGTCTTGAATCGCATTCCCAAAATTGATGTTGTAAGTAGTATTGGGTTGTAATGCTTCATTGAATTTTACTCGCAAGGTTTTACTAGGTGAACCAATCGGCATAAAACTAGCAGAACTTTCCAAAGGAGGTGAGATCACAATGTTTTTGGTGTGTTCTTTCAAGATGATGTATTCATCAAATTCGATTTTGATTTCTTTCAAATTGGTCGGTACTTGTAAGGATAAGGTGTCGGGTTGAGCTCCCAAAAACTTTGGTGGATCCACATCTTTTGGTCCACCTGTTGGTGTTCCTTGACGTGCGCATCCAAACAATATAAGAAGACAAAATATAACCGAAAGTAATCGCATAATCTAAATCTGCTGCAAGTTAATCAATTTCTATTTTCTGAAATCATAAGATTGTCTCAAAAGAAAAAGGTCGCCTTGTTGAGACGACCTTTTCTATTTTAAATTTGCATTTTATTTTTTGATCAATTTTTTGGTGATGGTTTTGTCATCTCCAACAATTTGAATCACATATGTTCCAGTAGGCAAATGTTTCACTGAAATCGAATTTTCAGCATTCTTATTAGCCAATTTCACTTCTTGAACACGTTTTCCACTTCCATCCAAGATGATAATTTTTTGAATGGTTTCTTGTGATTTATTCGAAATAATCACAAGATCTGAAGCTGGATTCGGATACAAGGAAATCAAATCAGAGAAATTGAAATCTCCAACAGCCATTGTTTCCGTTACCACCAATTCAAACGAACAAGTAGATTGATTTCCTGCAGCATCTTCTACCGTAAAACTAATCGTATGTGTTCCCACACCTAAATTTGTTCCCACAGCAGGAGATTGTGTTTTGTTGCTTACATCCGAGCAATTGTCGACTGCTGTAACCTGACCGTTCGCCCAATAATCTGGTAAACTAAAAGTTTCACCTTGTGCTACTACCACAGTTGCATTATCAGGACATGTTATGTTTGGTCCAACACCATCGTTCACAATCACGTTAAATGAACAGATAGCTGTATTTCCATTTCCATCCTCAACTTTGAAAGTATTGGTTGTAGTTCCTACCGGGAATTCACTTCCAGAAGGTAAACCAGCAATTTGAGTGGTTGTTGGTTGAGGTGAATAAACCCCTTCAACTTCTACGTTGTCCAACCAAACACCTACACTACTAGACATACTGTCAGATCCCATTCTCCATCTAAACTGAACATCCTGACCATTTAAAGAAGAATTCAAATTGATTTCAACAGCAATGAATCCATTTGAATTACCCGACCATGCATTTCTTCCTTGGATAGGATTTCCCCAACCTGTAGATAATTGAGTAGTATAGCCACCGCTAACGAAAGTTCCGATATTGGTTATGTCTAACCATGATGTTCCATTGGTAGAATATTCCAACACGACTCCATCGTAACCTGATTCCACATTATAATTCAATCGGAATTTTAACTTAGCAGAATTACTTGCAATTTCATATTCTGGAGAAGTTAAAGACGATAAGCTTACAGAGCTTAAATTGGCAGCAAACACTGAATTTGGACTTGAATAAGATTGATTGCTTACTGTTCTCCAATTGTTGTTTGAACCTGAGTTGGTTTGCGTCGTCCATCCGTTTGGTAAATTTGGAGCAGAAACGCCATCGAAATTCTCACTATTTCCAGCTGGACATCCATCTAAACCTTGAGGCAATTCGTACGTGACAACTGCACTACAAGAGTTATTGGAAGTATTGACCAAAATATCCTCTTGGCATTCAATTGCCAAAGCAGCCGTTACTTCAATTGTGTCAGAAGCAGAAGAAGCTTCAGCGCAATCTGATGCTGTAATCGAATAGGTGATCGTATGAACTCCTACGCCCGCAACCTCTGGATTAAAGGTGTAGGTGCCATTTCCATTATCTGTTACACCAGGACCGCTATAGGTTCCACCCATTGGTGATCCTCCACCAGCAATAAAAGGTTCAGCTGAAGCACAAACGCTTCCTGGAGCGGTGAAACTTGCTACACCAGAAGGAGTGTCAAAGGCTTGTTGACCATCTTGAGCGCTGCTCGATGAACCTTGAGTTGCACTCACTCCTAATCCTCTTCTTGCAAACACATCCCAAATTAAGCATTGGTTTGCCCCATTATATAAAAGTTGATCGGCTTCTAAAATGGCATCTCGACCATCGACAAATCCAGGGCTACATGGCTGAAGTTTCAAACCTGTCATCACCAAATTCATGGCAATATTGTTTCCACCTGTTCCATTGTAAATGTCCGAATCAAATCCATACTCATCAATCAATGCCCAAGTTAAATCCCATAGCATAGCTGCCCAAACACTACCTACTCCATGTGGAATCGATTCGGTTTTAATGCTATTATAGGTATGAGGATTGATTGACATATTGGTCGAATAGCGATGTGTACGAATTCCGTTTCCATTTGGACCTTGGTTGAATAAGTAAGTTCCAATTGCTCTTGGTGTTTCTCCTTGGTCACCTTCTTTCATCGTGACCATCAATCCGAACCAATCGCTCCAACCTTCACCCATTTGTTCACTATTTTGCAAACAAGAAGTATTGCTTGGACCACCTGTTAAACGGTTGGAAATTCCATGTCCGTATTCGTGCATGATGACAAGATTGTCATAATCTCCGTCTTTATTTTGGCAAATGAACATTTGCATTCTCGGCAATTGTCCATCAGGTGGCGTATAAAAGTTCGCATTACAAGTTCCTTCCCCATCTTGGGCTTCGGCACGTACATAATCATTTCCTACACCGCCTTTTCCATAATTATTTTGTTGGAAATTTCCTCCAAGTTCTGTAAAACCATATTCGTAGAATATGTCATGAATGATGTTATTCCAATAGAATAAATTGGTAATTGCAGCTGATTCGTATTGATTGGCATTGGTGTAGTTTTGATCAAATGGATAATCAAACAACATGGAGCTTCCAGGATTGGGTTGAAATCCAGGATTGTTTCCATCTTCATAGGCATTGACATTGTTTCCTCGCGTAGTCGTGTACTCATTTCCTACGACTCCGTTGGTGTCATGCCATCCAAAAGGAGAAGCATTTGAGTTGACAACATCATCTTCGAAAATTAATTCACGATTTCCATAGTAGGGACTTTCCAAAGGCAAAGGGAAAACGTTATAAGCAGCCCCCAACAACATATTGGTTGGTTTTTCAGAAATTTTCGCTTTTACAGATGATTGTGGATGGTGGAAATGAACCATTTCGCCATCATGATGTTCATGTGCATGGCCAAAATTACATTCATTTTTCCAACTTACTTTGTTGACGATTTGTCCATTTTCAGCATTGATTTGAACGCTGTACCATTCGTCTTTTTGAGAAGCTTCAATCGAAAGATCCCAAACCAAAACCAAATTTCCATCTTCTTGTAGGAAATACATCAGACGAGCTGGGATTTCTGATTTTGAAATTCCGGCTGTTGATAATTTCATTTTACGATCCAATGAAAAATCTTGGTGGATAATTTGTAAAGATTGAGAAAGGGTATATCCCAAATGATTTGCAGCAGATTGAACTGCTTGTACAGCGGTAATTCTTGGATTTGGATCTGATTTGAATCCTCTTTTGGCAGTACTGTTGACAAATTTTGATTTAACAGAAGAAATAGTTCCTGAATTGCCAATATGAATCGAAGATTCCGTACCTATAATTTCCAAACCATTGAAAGTTTGACGAACATAAATGTGCTGTAATCCACTATTTTTACTGGAGTAAAAGTCGGTGAGTTCAAAGTTCAAATCTTCTTGCAATAAGATTTTTCCTTGCTCTGTATTGACCAATGCTTGGCGAACAAAGTCTTGATGGGGTCGATTCATTATCTGTGCAGATAAACCGGATCCTAAAATAAGTAATCCAACCCACTGGAGTCGTAATAAATTTTTTATCATGTATTCATGTTAATTAAGTTTTAAATATAGTAATTTTCATACATACGATTCACTTGAAGATAGGAAATGGATTAACTAGCATTGAGTTCTTTTGATAAATTGAAATTAATGAGAAGAAATTTTAACATAAAATTCTGTTCATGCATGAATTAGAAATCATTTAAAACAATCATCTTTGCAAACGAAATGACATTTAATCAGACATATCGCACTACTATGAATCTTTGTAAACAAGGATTTGATTGTATGAATTCAGTAGAATATCATACAGAACAAGGGCGCTATGAACTATTTTGATTAAAAGTTGTTCTGTAAAATTCTGAAATACGAATGAAAAGCGTCCGAAATATCCAATCGGACGCTTTTTTTTTGAAGAAAAATTAAAATAATTAACATGAAACATTGGACGAATTAGATTCAGGTCATTGTAAGCAATTAGAAGCCTATCAACTAGTTGCGAAAAAGTATAATTTTCTACGAAATGTGGACAGGAAAACTCATGTCTAAATCGAATTTAAATAATTGATAATCAATTAAATAAACTCAAAATTTATTTGGAAAATTCAAAAATAGGTTTCAATTTTGCATCATCAAATTTCAAGAATAAGTAAAGAAAAATGAACACAAGAAATTCACATATCCATAATAATTTACACAAGATGTATTGTATGCATATCTGTAAGGGGAAATCTATGTGGATTCGGGAGAGAAAGTAATGCGTTGAACTTGGTTTCAATGAAAGCATACAAAGCGTCTCCCAAAAGGAGGCGCTTTTTTTATGAGAAAATAACTGATAAGGTGGCTGAAAGTTAGGCGCCAGACTGCAAATCTGGATGATGTGGGTTCGAGTCCCACCCTTGTCTCAAAATTGAAAATGGTGGCATTAGTTTATAAGGTAAAACACCTTTCTGTGAAAAAGGAGAATAGGGTTCGAGTCCCGATGTACACCCAAATTGAAAATTAAAAAAGATTGAACTATGAAAGATTTTGTAGGCATTGTATTGATTGTTTTGGCAGCTATGATTTCAGAATCGATTCGTCAATCAAAACATGTAAAAAAGGAAAAAAGAATTGACAAAGAAGAAGTCTTGAAAACGGATTCTTCTCTTTCTAATTTCTCCAAGAGTCCAAAAACATTGGGAGAAACTTATCAGATTTTGTTGGATTCAACCAAAACGAAAAAGGATTTAGATGATCATTGGTAGAGGTGTACTCCCTTCAGTTAAGGGAGTTACACTGTCTAATTCAAAACAATGGATTTAGTATCTGGTTCTTTCTTAATTTCAATTCCTCTTACGCTGAAAAATGATAATTCAACTTTTGCGGTAAATTGAATTTCTTTTTCCTCCTGATTTTTCCCTATTGCATAAAAATAGGTAGTTCGATTAGAATTTCCTTTTGGAGAAAATACGGGATTAAAAGAACCCTCTTTAAAGGCTCCAGTACTAAAAAAGCTCGTCCTTTTAAAATGGACATATTGGATTCCATTTTTAGTGAAAAATGGCTTGATATAGTTTTTCAACGTCCATGCAATAGCCATTTTGTTAATTGTATAAAGACCAATTATTGCTGATACAACTACTAGTAGGGCAATTACTTAGAATTTCATTTAAATCTTTTCTATTTTGTCTTAATTTTTGCTAGGTCAATACAAGTAGCCTTATTTTTTTCTTTAAATCTGATGTCAGTATAAGATAGATCATTTAAAATTTCCTAAAAATATATTTTTCTCTTGATATAAAATTAGAAATGTCAAAATCATAAACACACCAAAATTAATTGGCTCGAAACCTTTATTTGTTTGATAGGCAAATGAAAAAGAAATTATTGTTATTAGAACGATATAACTATACTTGTTTAAAAGGAATTCAAAAAATTTTATAAAAACTGCTGAAAATAGTATGGACAAAAAAAGGATCTTAGATAAATAAATTCGTAAATCTAATTCATGAATCCCGAATTTATAAAATTCAAATAATAATAAAACTATTGAAATTGTTAATGTTTGAAAACCTATTAAATATTTAATTTTTTTAAACAAATAGTAAATCAATATTGAAAAAATTGACATAACAATAGATGCTTTTAAATTTAAATTGAATAAGTAAAATTCATTTATGATTCCATAATCACTTTCAATTTGAATTTTTTCAATACTTAAAAAATTTAAAAGAATAAAATCAAGTACAATTATAAATAAAAAGGCAAACAGATTGTTTATAAAAGAAATTAAACTTTGAATTTTCATTATCTTGTTGTTAAAGTTTACTTTGCTACCTCAGGAAATCGAAATCCAGTTCTTATTATTACGCGCATCTCCCAGCTGTTTTAGTTTCAGCTCGTCAAACTCCGTGGAAAGTCCGGTGTTAAAGATACCGGCACTTCCTATCGGCCTGCTACTTACTATCATTTTTCTTTTTTTCTGTTCATGAGATGGAGCCGGGACTCAGGGAGCCCAATATAGACTTCTCTATATATCCCAAATAACTTCTTGAAAAATATTCCAAAAGATAAATTTTAAAAAAAGCGTATTTTTTTAAATCCTCACCAAATTCATCTGGATATTTAATTAAGTAATTATTTTGTGAAACTTCATATAATTTTTTGTGAAACTTCATAGGGGAATCAAAGTCCATTGGATTAGTTTTATTTGTTAGAAGTTTGAATGCCTCCATTGTTAAACACATAGGAGTAAATAAGGGATTTGATAGGTTGCCTAAACTTATAATATTTTTATTTTTCCTAAATGTATAATTAATTATTGGCTCATCTGGATTAAATTGATTATTAAATACAATTATATTAAAATAAGGTTCTACTTCAGTTAAATTATAATTCAATTCTTTTTTAGTAATATCAACATAAAATTCAAATCCTATAAATAAATCTTCATTCACTTGTTTTATAAATCTGTAAACATTCTTTGTTGAATGTTCTTTACTAAATCTAAATTTATTAAATGTCAGTTCGCAAAGACTTTTTATATATTCTATCCAAATGGATTTATTGTATTTATCATTACGATTTTTAAGCACTCCAAAGTTTTCTAAATCATCTATTTTAGGTTCATTAAAAATTTTCAAATTAGAAAAATGATTATCATAATGTATCTTATAATAATTTTCATTTATGAAGAATTGATTTATACATTCAATATGTAAAAGTTTATATTGAAGAAAGAAATCAGAATACTGTTCACTATTAAAATAGGGTTGCTCATTTCGCATAACTTTAAAAAAAATCAAACTAGGAAAACCATCTTCTAAACCTTGTGTAATTTGAAAAATAGGCTGACTCGCTTCTATTGATTTTTTGATTACTTTCTCTACTACTTCAAAATTTATTTTGAAAGGAATATATTCTGCTGAATTATCAATAAAAGCTATTTTTCTATGATTTCTAATAGACTCCTTAGCCTCTTGAATTAAATCATTTTGGAAAAAGTATTTATTTTTTTCTAACTGATTTTGAAAATTTTCACTGAATTCTTTATTAAAAATCATATAACCTTATTTAGTATATTAATTATAATACAATTCCTCCTGTGGATTATAATTTGGTAAAATTGATGGATCAAAAAGTGGTGGCACAATCAATGGCATTACAACCTGCTACCGCACGATTGCATCGTGTGGTCAAATAACAGCCCCTCTCGCGTACGAAAAGTCAATGCGTGCTGTGGTTTAAATATAGCGTAAATAATTATTCTGATCTTTATTCAAATAAAACTCCATTCTGGTTTCAATATCTTCTGTAAACCCTATATAAAATCGATTCAATTTGTTTGAGTGTAAAATATAGACGAGAAACATTGCAATGGATTTAGGTTACTCCTAAAGTTACAAAAGATTTGTTTTAAATATACCTTTTATAGGATTCAGATTTGAAGTGTTTGAAACCTATGCCAACAAAAAAAGACAGCTGCTTTAGCTGTCTTTTTGCTCCCCCTCTTGGGCTCGAACCAACCCCGATAGCTATCGGGGCTCTGATTAACTATATTTGGATTTTAAATCATTTTTGTTGTCAATTAGTTTTTTTTGTTCAAACTCCATCACTAACTCTGAAACACTGCCCGTTCTGTTCATGAAATAGAGCTACACAACGGGTATTTTAATTAATTTTAATATTATATAGGTAGCCACTAATCCACATGAGGAGAAAAAAAAATATTTAGTGAATATACCTTCATTTATAGAATGATTTATTTTTAGTAATTCTTTATGTTTTCCAGATAAAAATATTAAGCAATAATGAAATATTGAGCTTATTAGAATTAGTATTAAATTGTAAATTAAAAAAGTGAAAAAACCTATCTTCGGATATTTAAAATCTAAATCGATCTTTAGTAATAACAATTTGGTTAAATAAACCAAAATCATAAATATAGTAAGAAAATTCTGTGATGTTAACAAAGACATAACTAACAACGAATTTACCCTCAATTTTCCCTCCTTATCCTTTAATTTATTAAGGCAATCCGCCCATATCCTATAATATAAATTCATAAAAATTAAAGATTATAGCCTCGCTACCGCGCTTCCGGTGAATCAACAATATCAAATGGCTTTAGTTTCATGTAAAAATGTAAACCAATATAATATCGAAATGGAGTGTAATAAGCTTTAAAAACCTATACAAACAAAAAAAGACAGCTGCTTTAGCTGTCTTTTTGCTCCCCCTCTTGGGCTCGAACCAAGGACCCTCTGATTAACAGTCAGATGCTCTAACCAACTGAGCTAAGGAGGAGTGTTCCGTAATTGGATTGCAAATATAGAAAGGATTAAATTGTGTATGCCTTTTTGTATGCCTTTGTTAAAGGATAATATTATTAAATAAGTTTCTTTAAATTTTAAAATTATTAAGATTTATTGCCTTCATAAAAGAGGAATATTTGGATAAATAAGATAAGACTTA
Source organism: Moheibacter stercoris (assembly GCF_040545805.1). Classification (NCBI taxonomy): domain Bacteria; kingdom Pseudomonadati; phylum Bacteroidota; class Flavobacteriia; order Flavobacteriales; family Weeksellaceae; genus Moheibacter; species Moheibacter stercoris. The sequence continues at coordinate 154,316 of NZ_JBEPMO010000004.1, read as the reverse complement.
AGCCAAATGTAGGGATTATGAAAATCAAATTAAGAATAGTAGTGCAAATTAGAGATTTGGTCCACTTGGATTTATAATCTTTTAAATTAATAGAATTTTCTTTATATAAAGTGAAATATTGACTTATTTTAATAATTGGATTAAAAAGGAAATGTATTATTAAAATTATAATAATCAATATTGTAGTAAACATAACTAAGAGCATAGCAATTTTAAAATATAAATTTGGACTAAATGGATTAATTTCATTTTCATTTAAGGACCTTCCAAATTTATATTCAAAAGCTATTTGATCTTGGTGTGCTCGCATTAAAGCTTGTTGTTTTTCTATACTACTAGTCACTCCCAGCAATTCTAGAAATTCTTCATTGCTTTCAAAAGTCATTTTATGAATTTCATTTAATTCTTTTGCTTTATTTATTTGTTGTATGGTCATAATAACCATACAAATACTAATATAAGCAATCAATAGTTTTTTAAAAGTTTTAACTATGGATTTAATTTTATTAGGGGAAATATTTAGCTTCATTTTTTTATGTTTATATTAGTTGTTTTCATCTAGAATTCTTAACCCAATATAATTGTTTTTTTGTTTTATAATTGCCTGGTTTTCTTCGTTGTATTTTAAATAATATGCAAAATGAATTATTCTATTTTTAATTAATAATATATTCATAGTACCAACCATTATTTTTTCTTCAGCCTCCATATTGTATTTTAATAAAAAAACCAGGGTATAAAAATTTTCATTTGTTTTATATGATTCTAATAGTATTGGTTTATCAAGCTCTAATTCACTTTCAACTTCCTTCATTTTTCCATTAACATAATCCCAGTTTTTACTAACAAAACCTTCATTATGAATATTAAAAATTTTTTGTAAGTCCTTAGAATTAGAAAATTTGTTTCTATAATTTTTTACACTATAGATTTTAAAATAATCACTGTCATTAAAGGTTTTGTAATTTTCTTCTTTATATGATATGTCATTTACAAATGCGGCTATAAGTTGATTACTTGGATGTTCATTAGACTCTAAGAAATCAATCAAATCAGAATGTTCATTATTGTAAATATTTTTGTATCCATTAAATTCTGGGATACATACATCAATATCACCAAATTGAACTCCATAAGTACATGGTTTTAGAACTTCTTCTACTATAGGAAAATCTTCCTCGAGATTTTTATTTTCAATACCATTATTACAGGAGAAGAAAAGAATAGTTAAAGCATATAAATTTGTTTTCATAGGATTATAATTTAGGTTGCCATTTATGGCATTAAGTTCAACAAAGATAAAACTTTACTTCACTTGTCAAATATGTCAAGTGTGGATAAGTCTGATATTTTAAAATCTGTAGGTCTAAAAATAAAGAAGTTAAGGGAAACAAAAGGACTGTCTCAGGTAGATTTAGTTGGTAAAATGCAAGGTAATATAGATACAACAAATATATCAAGAATTGAATCTGGTAGAACTAACCCAACTCTATACACCCTATATAGAATTGCAGAAGCTCTAGAAGTTAAAGTAAATGATTTAATTGAATATTAGACTTCCCTAATACTCTATAAGTAAATATTAATAATTGAAAAAGCTATTAGTATATATGTGGATTAATCATTAACATTAAATAAAATTTGTATTATATTATTAATATTTTGAATTACTTACATATAAATAAATTAATATTTTTTTAATAATTTGTTCTAAATTATATAGTTGGTTTATTTGGTAAGAATACCCTCTTTTAAAAAACTATAATATCCATTTTTTGAAACTATTAAGTGGTCTAGTAATTTTATGTTGAGTAAATTACAAGCTTCTTTAGTTGTTTTTGTAATTTCTAAATCATTTTTGCTAGGATTTAAATTTCCAGATGGATGGTTATGTATAAGTATAATTGCTGAGGAATTAGTTTTTAAAGCAATTGACAGAATAAGTCTTATATCAATAATAGTACTTGAAACACCTCCTTTTGAAAGATTGTAGATTCCTAAAATTGAGTTGTTATTATTTAGCAATATGATTTTGGCTTCCTCAAAAAGTTCAATGGTGTTTAAATTCCAATTTTTTAAAACAACAGAATATAAATCCTCAGTGTTTGAAATCTTAATTTTATTAAGTTTATTAGTTGAGTATGAAACTTGAATCTCTGATATTTTCATAAAAATAAAATATTAATAAAAAATCCGTCCACTTTTATAAACATCTATATATAGCAATATATGTTAGTGGACGGATTTAAATGTTTTTAAACAAATGAATGTTCTAAAGTTGAATTAGGTTTCATAATTGTGGAAGAAAACTCATTGCTATCTTTATTCTGTAGAGCACTAGGGGAATCTTGTGGCTCTGGTGAATAAACCCATCTATGAGCAAGAAGGATTTCTTCTCCTGTTTCTTCAATCACATATTCATAAGGTTCACTGTCAACTTTTATAATTGAACCTTCTAATTGGGTTCCAATCAATCCTTGACATGTAGTTTCATTAAATGTGGTTGGAATAGATGCTTTTTTGGCTGTTGCATAGAACATTCCTGTGGTTTTGGATTGGGTCATATCTATGCCACCTTGTAGCTCTAGTACAAAGAATGATGTACCATCATCTTTTAGTCTTTCTTTGTAGTTAACAATTGTTACCATTGGTTTAAAAATTTTTGAGTTAAACATTGTCCCAAACACAATAGAAGAAACAAGAAAAATAAAAGTTCAGCTATCACCTTGAATTTTATATTTCTGCCTGAAAAAAACTTTTCTATATTATTTGGGTATGGGGAAGTTCCCCATTTCTAGAATGGGTGGGGGTGGTTTATGATGGGGGTTTGTGTGAATATAATCCAAGAGTAATAAATTTTATAGAAAAATTAAAAGCTTAATAACCAATAACAAACTCAAATGTTAAATTGTATATTTGAAAGTTTGAAACTACTTAATAATACCTACTATGATATATAAGAATTTTACTATTGAGAATTTTAAAGGAATTGAGAATGTTACTATTAATCTAATTAAAGATGATTTAGTACTTCTTTTGGGGTTAAATGAATCTGGCAAAACAACTATCTTAAAAGCCATAGAGACTTTTGATTATTTAAATGATGTTGATGATGATAAATTCTTTAGGTCAATTAGAAACAAGTCTGATGTCAATTCAAATAATTCTGCTAAAATTACTGCCACAATTGAGCTAGATGAGAAAGTAACTATAGATGAGTTTAAGGGATTGATTAAAAGTGCAACAGATAAAGAAAAAGAAGTTCAAAACCTAGAAGCATTTTTACATGATATTAATAAAAATAAGCAAGTAGTCATATCAAGAATTATTCCTTTTAAAAAAGGAAATCCTCAAAAATACTATTATGAATTTGAAACAGAGCACCCTTACAAAACAAATAATTTTTCAAGAGTAATTGCACAAGAATTTGTTAGAAAATGCCCCTACATTATTTACTTTGAAGATTTTAAAGATAGAATCCCTGAGAAAATATTTACCTCTCGCACTAATGATGCATTTAATGAAGATTGGTATGATATTATAGATGGTCTGTTTTACAATACAAACAAAGAATATTCAATTGAGCAGTTTAAAAAGTTATACTCAAAATCTAACCCAAGAGAGAAGGATGCGATTACTGTATTGAAAAGAGTTAATAAAACATTGAATCAATCATTTTCAGATAAGTGGAAGGAGCTCTCAGGGGTTAAAGATATAGAAGAAACTGAATTAGCATATAATTCTTCACGAAGTTTTTTTGAGATATCAATAACAGATACTGATGGAACTACATTTTCTGTAGATGAAAGAAGCAAGGGGGCTTTATGGTATTTATCCTTTTTAATGAAAACAGAATTTAGAAGGAAAAAATTAAGAGTAAATTCAGGAAAGCCAATATTTTTGATTGATGAACCAGCCTCTAACTTGCATTCAACTGCACAACAAAATATGATTGGAGACTTTCAAAAACTTGTTGAAGATACTTCTGTAATTTATAGTACTCACAGCCAGTATTTAATATCTTTAGAGAATATCAAAACTACTTATATAGTAGAAAGGAAAGATGGAGATATTTCCAGTACTTTATGGTCTAACTTTATTAAGTCTAATCATTCAAACATAAGCTATTACCAACCTCTCGCAAATATCTTAAATATAATTCCAAATAATTTTGACATCCCTTGGAAAAAGGCTGTAATAACAGAGGGCCCATCAGATATGAATGTCCTCAATGTTATTTTTGATACTATTTGTAATAAAAAGAAAGACTTTGTTGTATATCCAGGAACTTCAGCTAATAATTTAGCCCCATTAATTTCTTTAAATTTGGGATGGGGTGCAGATTTTAAAGTATTGTTAGACTCAGATAAAGAAGGCAAAAAAGCCAAAGAAAGGTATCTCAAAGAATTTGACCTGCGAGAAGACCAAATAGCTGTTTTGCCCCTTCAAGACCATACAATAGAAAATTATTTTACTAAAGAGGAAAAATTAGCTATTTATAATTTAGCTTTTGATACAGTAAAGCAAGATAAAGTAAATAAAAAAGAGTTTGCTGGAATGTTCTCAATATTAAACCCCTCTAAAGAAAAGAAGAAAAAGCTCAAAAAAATTCTTGAGGATGATACTATTAAGAGATTTGAAGACTTATTTAGAATATTAAACTGCTGAAAACTTAATTAAAAAAGAACCCCAGTTTTACTGAGGTTCCAAACTCAACTCAAAAACCAATGATAATCAGAATTACCACTGATAGCTTTACCAATACCTTGATTGAATTCAAAAGCATTTAAGTTCCTTTCTAAAAAGGTATCAATGTAACTGCTCTTATTGGCTTGAGTGAATAAATTGTACACATTCCACAGATTGATATTTCCGCTTTCATCTTTACAAAAACTTTCATCCTGATAATAATCTTTAGCAATGGTATTAAAGTGCCCATCTGTAAACATTAACTCAGGAATTTCAGATTTCAGTTTCTTAGGCAAATGTTGATATAACCTAGCTCTACCAACTAAAGTAGCAAATTGGTGTTCTGTAAGAAATTGCTGTGATAGATCTTTCATCTGGTTCAGGTGAGTTTCAGCTTGGTAGCTTTGGATAATTTCCAAAACCTTAGCTTGTAATTCTTGGTAGGAACTTACCCTTAAGTCTTCTACAAATCCATCACTACTCACACATAAATTGCAACAAACCATATTCTGAAACCCAATGAAGAACTTGAACTTTTCAAAGGTCCTTCTATTGTACAGATTTTCCTGATTATAAGCTCTAACTCCTCCTATAGTTAGGGATAATTGATTTCCATTGATAGATTCAGAAATACTTGGAACCCTGATAATAAAAGCCATCCTCTCATAATAAATGGTTTTCTCGTGCTCTAATAGGTCTTTTGCCTGCTTATGGATTGCATCTGGAATCCTGCCTTTAATCTGATGAGAAACCCTGATTTCAGGTAGCTCTATGCTGTGATGAGGAAATGCTTTTGCAATGGAATTTTGAGCAATTTCAATAAATTCCTGATGTGCCAGAGTCTTTTCATTATCCTTTGAGAAAACAGGAATAATACAATCTTTCTTTAGGTGTAATAAATCCACTTCTTCTGTATTAGCTTCAATAAAAGGTTTTGATTTGAAAGGCTTCACATACTCTATGTTGTTAGATAGAGTAGGTTTATCTTGCACAGGGTGGAGTTCCATCATAGTAGTATTACTATCTATTATGTTGGGAGTTTTTTCAAATGTGATGCTGTCCATTTTGAGAAATGTTTTTAGGGTTAGTTAATTGAATGAGTAAAGCTTTTTTAGCTTCAAAGTCAGGTCTTAGAATATCCTGAAAATCTGGATATTTCTTATACAATTCCAATAGCTCTGCCATAGAATTACACTGCTGTATTTCTTCATAAACTTGCTCAGAAGTTACCTCTGCTACATCAGTTCCTGTGTTGCACCAATCCAAAATCCTTTTTCCTGTACCCTGATTAATCACAAATTCAGGTTTGCCCATAAATACCCCTGTTCTGTCTTTAGAAGAAGTAGCAAAGTGCTTAATATCCACATCAAATACAAGGGTAAACTCATAATCCAAACCATCTTTTTGAACTGCCTTCAATCCCACCTTTTCAGGAACAAACTTTCCATCCTTTTGATTCAGCACATAATCCTGCTTAGTTCTCATTGTAGCAATGATATGAGCATTGGATTGCAGGATTTTATCAGTAAATGCTTTTTGTCTTGGAGTAACTTTTGCCCAATTGGTAAAGCTATTTCCTGCTAGTTTACTGTGAAAGTCAAGCAGTTCATCCCAACAGTGAGAAATACTGTCAATAATAATTACTTCCATTCCTGCTTTTTCACATACATCTATTGCTTCAATGTATTTTTCAGGTGTAAAAGGTGGTGATAAGGTTAATACATTGTAATTTCCTAATTGTGCATATAAATCTGCACTTCCATTTTCTGTGTCTATAATGGCTACTTTTGTTAAGTCTCCATTTGAAAGTCCTTGTGCAAGTAGTAAACTTGAATAAGTTTTGCCTGCACCAGCAGGTGCTTGAAGAGCCATTTTTATTTTGGCTTTTTTTCTTTCTGATTGTCTTAGTTGCATAAAAAAATGTGTTTTAAAAATTTGATTTTTTAAAGAAAAAATAGGATATGTGCATAAAAAGCTATTAGCTATAAAATGCTGAATATTAGCGCGAAATGCTTGGAGAAGTCCTAAAAAAATTGTAGCTTTGTGCATCAATAATTTGATTCAAAATCTACAACGAAGTTGACCTCCTCCATAGTTCGTGCGTTGTAAAATCAGAAGATTTTTAAGGTTGGGAAGATTTATAAAGAAACCCTTATAAGAATTAGATAATACTCTATAGAGTAAAATATAAATGATGTAATAAATTGAAAGTACGTCCATTTTTTCTTTTATCCATATATAGAGTGAAATAAAGGTGGACGGATTAAATTAATTTTTATTTAAAATTGATTTTATAGTTTCAGTACCTTCTTCTATCATTTCAGTAGTAAAGAAACCTTCAGGGAAATCATAGTCAGGTTTTATAAGCCAATTAAAAACTTTATCTGGATTTGGTAATTCTTTAATTTTGGTAATTTTTTTAACTCTTTCTCTTTTACCTGTTGGTAGTCTATAAAGTTCAGTTTCAAAGAATAATTTTAAGATTAACTTATAAATTTCTTTTTTTTGAGATGTTAAAGTTTTGCCTTTAAATAGTTCTGAAAGATTCAGCATACCTATCATAATAGGATTTTCTTCTGTAGAGAAAAAATTTATCAAGTTTTTAAAATTCTCTTCTTCATTAAGAGGGATAAAATCTTCTGAGGGATCTTGAGATAAATAATTAATATTTTCTCCTTTTACTTGTAGAGAATTGATTGATTTTATCATTCTTTCTCTTAACACATTCAAATATTTAAAAGACTCAATATATGCCTTATTATATTGTGAATATTCTTTTGAATCAGAATTTAGTGAAAGAGAAATTGATTCAGATAAATAATTGCTTAGTAATTGGTTTGTTTCATTTATATCAGTGTAATTTTTTCTTTTATATTTTCTTACTAGATTTAACAATACAGCTTCAAATTGTTTTGATGTTTTGTCTTTTCCATTCTTTTTTATAGTTTTAAATTTGTCACCAACTTTAAAGAATATTTGGGTTTCTTTAAAAATAGTGTCTTTTAAAACCTTAAAATATAGTGGGTCATTTAGGTAGATAAAATAACTTTGATGAGTTTCTTCGTAGTAATATGTATTATAGAAGTTTATTAATTGGCTTTCCATATTATTTTCATCTAGAACTAAAACTTTTTTGGAAATTATAGTATTTAGAGTGCAGTTAATAAACTGATTGGTAATTGCGCTATATGTAATATAAGCTGATAAATCACCACCAAAGAATTGAAACTTATTTGCTAGATAAATTTCTCCATCCTCAAGAACAAATAATTTAAATTCAGGAAATTCTAGCCTTACTTTGTTTACTCTATTTGTATTTTGAACTAATTGAATTTCATTAATTACATTACCCTTTAATTCATTTGAATAAAATTCATATAGTAAATCTCTTTGCTTCGCTAGAGAATTATATTCTATTAGTTCTTTTGTGTCCTTTTGGTTACAAATATTTTCATAGACGTTCTTAAAAAAAGTAAATTTCTTCTTGTCATTAGAAAATGGTAAGGAAATATAATTAATTTTATCTGGTAGAGGGAGTAATAAATGAATTTCACCTTTTTTTCTTTGTCTTGCTAAAGCTTGAATTATGGAATTTATCCCATTTGAAAATATTCCATAAAAATTTTGAAATGGCATTTTTGCTCCATTTGGAGGAAATATAATTACAAATGCATGATTGTCTTTTTCAATACTAACTCCACTTTTGAAATTGGTACCAACATTACATAAATTTGGATTATATCTATTTTGAGGTGAAGTTTTTCCTTTTTTTGAATCTTTTATAAAATCTGAAGTACAATTATTGATTTTATCATATTTTTGGTATAGAAGTTTTCCAGCCCCTTCAGTCTTATTTTCAATTATTGAAAGTGATAGTGTTTTAGAGAAACATAGGATGTCAATTTCTTTATCCCTTTTAATTAAATCTTGAATTAAATTGACAAGTTCAGGTGTTTCATTGTTGAAAAATTGGGAGTTGCAGTAGTGAAGATTTAGATCACTTTGATTCTCTTTATTTCTAATTCTTAATGATTCAATAATTTGAATCTTGTCATCAGTTAATTCAGCAAGATATTCAATGACAATTTTTGAAGCTTCATTAAAAGTAGCACTTATTACATAGTTTTTATGTATTGAATTTTTCCATTTCCATAAATTGAATATATATTTCTCTTTAAAATTATGTATGGCATCATGTATTTCATCATAAATAAAGATTACTTTTTTATTTGTTTTTTGGCAAAAAGAAGATAATGTGTTAATATACTCTCTCTTTGCTTTAGAATTTATTAATGCATCATCACCTGGGTTCCCTAATAAACAATTCGCAGTTACTATGTGAATACTTTTTTCTAGATAATTAGGACATTTTTCAGTTCCTAATAATTCATATCTAAATATATCCTTCTCTTGAATATCTTGATTTATTAATTTTTGGTGATATTGTTCAATTAAGCTAACAAATGGGGAAACAATGAAAACTAAATAATCTTCATTTGATTTAAAATATTGCTTAACTATTTCAATTATTGAATAAGTTTTACCTTGTCCAACTGCTGCATTTATAACAATAGTGTTTTTGCTATCTAATTCTATAGAGGATAGAAGTTCTGTTGTAATAAATCCTTTTTCATCGGGTTTTATTATTTTCTTTGCATCAACTTTAAATTCTGGAAAATCTGTAGAGTTGATTTCTTTAAACTCAATTGGGTAATCTTCAAAAGGAGAATTTTTAAACATATAAAAAAAATAATCTGTGTTGTAAATTTAATACAACACAGAATTATAAATTTATTTATTATCAAGTTTATCTTTTAGAAATTGGAAGTGTTGACTTACTTTTTCTTGAACTACTTTCCCATAATATTCCTGAGTAATTGTAATCTTTGAATGACCTAAAAGTTCAGATACAATTTCCATAGGGATATCATTGTATAGTAATATAGTGCTAGCAAATGTTTTTCTAGCTACATGATGTGTCAGATTCTTTTCAATTCCAATAATGTCAGCAATTTCTTTTAAATAGGAATTGAATTTTTGATTGCTAATAATTGGTAAAAGAGTTTCACCATTGAGTTCTTGTTTGTATTTCTCAATTACCTTAATGCATTTTGGGAGTAGGGGAATTGAAATTTCTTTTTGAGTCTTTTCCCGAATCATTTTAACCCAATAATTACCATCAAAACCTTTAACAATATGTTTTTCTTGTAGAGTTGCCATTTCATTATATGCCAATCCTGTATAACAACAGAAAATAAACATTTGAGCTACATCATGTAATCTTTTCTGTTTAAAAACAAAATTCTCGAGTTTTGATAATTCATCTACAGATAAAAAAGTAATTTGATTTTTTACAGCTTTTGGCTTGTGTTCACTAAAGGGGAAAGAATCAATTATTTTAGATTCTACAGCTGTTTTAACTACTTTCTTTAATCTTTGTAAGGCTTTGTTAATGGTAATCTGTTTCTGAAGTTTAATAATCTTTAAATAGTATTCAAATTCTTGAATAAATTCCATGTCTACATCTTTTAATTGTAAATCACTTTGTTTATACTTCCAAAGAATAAAATCCTTTAAATCAGAAAATATATAGTTGAATTTATTCCATGTTGTTTGCTTTATTTCCACATCAATTAAACTTCTATATTTATCTAAGAAATTGGAATAATGAGAAATTATACCAATATTTTTTTTTGATGGTTTCCCAATATATTGGAAATAAATATCTTCTATAGATATAGAGTTTTCCTGAATTTGAAGAAACAAAAAAGCCTGATTAATCTTATTTTTAATCAAGCTTATTTTATTATTTATGGAAGTGTTTTCTTCATTTTTGGGTTTAGCTTTTTGAAGTTTACTATCCCAATTCTGGTGATTAATAAAAATTCCAGTAGATATTACTTTTCTTTTTCCTAAATAAGTAATTCTACATCTTAGTGGAGTTAATCCTTTTTTATTTGTTCTGCGTTTATCCAATATAAATAGGATATTCAAATTATTCTTATTCATAATAGATTGAAAATTTATGTATGCCTTTTAAAAAATTATGTAGTCCTTTTTGTGTACTTTTTTAAAGAAGCATAAAAAGAAAGTTTTAATATTTAGTAGCAAAAAATAGAGTTGAAAAGTAAAGGGATTTCCTTTTAATATGAGGGGTGTTAAATTAAAAAAGCACCTACATTTCTGTAAGTGCTTTTACCTTTTTGCTCCCCCTCTTGGGCTCGAACCAAGGACCCTCTGATTAACAGTCAGATGCTCTAACCAACTGAGCTAAGGAGGAGTGTTCCGTAATTGGATTGCAAATATAGAAAGGATTTTTTAACCTCCAAATATTTTTTACAAAAATTTATCGCTAATTAAATCCCAAATATCCTTACCGAAAATTAACGCCATCAAACTCAATAAGATAATCATTCCAAAAGTTTGAACAATTCCCATTGTTTTATCGTTTAATTTTCGTCCAGTGATCATTTCTGCTAGGGTAAAAAGGGCGTGGCCTCCGTCCAAACCTGGGATCGGAAGTAAATTTACAAACGCCAACCACATCGAAAACATCGCGGTGAAATTCCAAAAGAATCCCCAATCCCATGTCGATGGCAATTGCCTTGCGATTCCGATAGGACCTGCGACTTGTTTGTAAGCTTCCGTTTTAGGTTTGATCAATAATTTTAAGTTCTTGATGTTGTAATTCAAAATCGTAAAGGATTCTGTTATCGCAACAGGAATGGCTGACATCAAATTGAATTTTTCTGTGACAATGATGTCTTTATTTAGATTCGCACGATGGAATACGCCAATTTTTGCTGAGTCAGGAATATTTACTTCCACTAATTTCAATATACCTGCGCGCTCAACTTGCATGACCAATTTGTTGTTCTTGTTTTCTTGAATTTGAGCTGTGAAATTGGTAATATTTAACGGATTTTGGTTGATCGCTTTGATAATGTCTCCTGATTGTAAACCTGATGTTTTTGCGGCAGAATTATCCAAAACCGAATCAATCACAACACCATTGTGTTGAGGAAAAATAAAATTATTTCTTCCTTCTGTTGATAGAATTTGTTTGATTTGTTCATCTTGAATCTGCAATTTGACTTGCTGACCATTACGGTCTACTACAATTTCTTCACTCAACATTATATCCAACGTCAAACGATTGAATTGTTTTTGTTCTTTTCCATCAACAGTAAGAATTTTATCTCCATCTTGGAATCCAATTTCTTTTCCTAATTGACTAAAAACCAACCCATTTTCCTGGGCTTTGTCTACTGAAAGATAAGTCATTCCATTGGCTGTAAACATTATCGCATAAATAACCCAAGCCAAAATAACATTGACCGTTACACCACCCAACATGATGATCAAACGTTGCCAAGCTGGTTTGCTTCTAAACTCCCATGGTTTCGGTTCCGATTTCATTTGATCGGTGTCCATGCTTTCGTCGATCATTCCCGCAATTTTCACGTATCCGCCCAACGGTAACCATCCGATTCCGTAGGTTGTATCTCCAATTTTCTTTTTGAATAACGAGAAATAGGGGTCAAAGAATAAGTAGAACTTTTCTACTTTGGTTTTGAAATATTTGGCTGGGATGAAATGTCCTAATTCGTGAAGGGTAACTAAAATGGACAACATCAAAATCATTTGTCCAGCTTTTATGAAAAATTCTTCCATTTAATAAATTGTCTTCTAAAATTTAAGCTGCAAAAATACAATAATAAGTTGGTTCAGAAATTATTTCCAACGAAGGGTTTCAATTAAACGAACCACATCTCGTTTTAAATATTGAATCGCAGGTTGAAGGGAGTCATATTTGGGCTCTGTTGAGAAATAAACCGATCCACTGATGAAATTATTTGTGCTATCGGTTGCATGAAATTGTAGGTTAATCGCGGAATCTCCACCCAATTCAAACAAAGTTCCGTAGACCCTTTCCTCTTCAAACACGAACTCTTGTGGTGCAATATAGCTTGCTTTGGTCGTTTGTTCTTGCACGAACTTTTCGCTATCCTTGATTTTATTCACCAAATCTTCTTTACTATTTACGGGGAAATAGGTAATATATATATTGGCTTTCATTTTGGGATAATTCAACACAAACCAACAAGGTTTATTCTTTTCTTGAATTTGACTTTGATTGGATTGTTCAAATGTGAAAGAACAATCCGTTTTCAAAGATTCATACTTCGGTTCAGGGTATTCTAAACGTACTTGCCCCAAAGGTTTGATGGTATAATCTTCTTTGCACGAAATCAATAAAATCGTGAAGAGTATAAAAAAAAGGTATTTCATTTAGTGTTTCATCTATTAAAATGGCAAATCATCTGGTTCATCTGCAGAAGATGAAAATGAACTTGGCGTTTGCGTTGAAGGCTTCTCATTGGATTGTTGAAAAGATTGATTAGGCATTTCTCCAGATGAAGCTGACTTCGTGTTCAAAAATACAACTTCGTTGGCAATAATTTCAGTTGTATATCGATCTTGATTGGTGTTGTCTTGCCATTTACGGGTTTTAAGTTTTCCTTCAACGTAAACTTTGTCACCCTTTTTCAAGTATTTCCCACAAATTTCAGCCAATTTATTACGGACAACAATGTTGTGCCATTCCGTTTGGGTAACCTTTTCGCCAGTTTCTTTAGAAGTGTAGGATTCACTCGTAGCAATAGGAAATCTCCCAATGCTATTCATTTCATCGAATTGATGCATTTTTACTTCATCTCCTAAATTTCCGATTAAGATTACTTTGTTCATCGTTCCGTTCATGTCCCTGCTTATTTGAATTAGTCTAGGGTAAAGATACTAAAATCCTTGTTTCCTTTGGAAAGGAAAATTAATTCGGATATTCCGAATCCAAATATTTTTCCATGGGTTTCGGATATGGATATTGATGAATTTCTTCAATGGAAATAATTTCTGAATTGAATTCTTTCTGCAAACGAATGAATTCCTCTTGATCTACATTGGCCTTCCAGAAAGAAATATGCAATTTCTGATGGGACAAAAGATGAACTTCTTCCTTCATTAATCGAAAAGGTTTCGTTGTATTGAATTCTTGAAATTTGGAAGGAAAAGATTCTTCTGTAGGCAATTCGATAATCGGAAAATTATACAAATTCAACCAAACATCCTTTTCTGTTCTTTTTTTAATCAAAACTTGATCGCCGTTAGAAATATCCAAGAAATGCAAAAATCGATGCGTAACCTTCAGTTTTTTGGATTTGATGGGTAATTCAGAAACTTTCTTTTTAGCAAGTGCTTCACAAGATTGATTGACGGGACAATTCATGCAATCTGGATTGGTAGGTGTGCAAATCGTCGCACCCAGTTCCATAACAGCTTGATTGAAATCACCAGGTCGCTTTTGATCAATGATTTCTTTTCCCAAATTGAAAAAATAAGTTTTTGTTTTGGGTTGTGAAATATCTAACTCAATATTGAAATAACGCGCAAAAACTCGAAACACATTTCCATCTATTGCCGGAACAGGCTCATTAAAGGCGATAGAAGCAATGGCTGCAGCCGTATAATCTCCAATTCCTTTGAGTTTTTTTAATTCTAGAAAATTCGATGGAAATTCTCCATTTAATTCAGAATTTATGTAATTTGCGGTGAAATGTAGATTTCTTGCTCTTGAATAATAGCCTAGACCTTGCCAAAGTTTCAAAATCATTTGTTCGTCTGCTTCGGCCAAAGATTTTAAAGTAGGGTAATTCTCGACAAATCTGTTGTAGTAGCCAGTTCCCTGAGCGATACGTGTTTGTTGTAAAATGATTTCTGAGAGCCATATTTTATAGGGGTCAAATTGGTCTCTCCAAGGTAGATTTCGTTTGTTTTTATCAAACCAAATCAATATCAGGGAGTTAAAACTCATAAATATGATTAGAATTCTTTTTTTGTTTTAGGACAAATGTTATATTTGCAGCCGTTTCTTTTAATTAGCAAATTTAGCAACAATAATACATTTTAATTATGACGAAAGCAGAAATAGTGGGTAACATTTCTACTAAATTAGGTTTAGAAAAAAATGAAACCCAAAAAGTGGTAGAACACTTCATGGAGGAAGTGAAAAACTCATTAGAGGCAGGAGAAAACGTATATTTGAGAGGGTTTGGATCTTTCACCATTAAGAAAAGAGCAGCAAAGACTGGGAGAAATATTTCTAAGGGGACGTCTATTGTAATTCCTGCTCACCACGTACCGGCTTTTAAGCCAGCCAAAACTTTCATTGAAAGCGTTAAAACAAAAGTTAAAGTAAAATAAATTAATATGCCAAGCGGAAAAAAAAGAAAAAGACATAAGGTAGCTACGCACAAGCGTAAGAAAAGACGTAGATTAAACAGACACAAAAAGAAAAAATAAACTCTGTTTAATTTCTTTAAAAGACTTGCACTTTCCAGTTTTCAGAAAATTGGAAAGTGCTTTTGTTGTTTGTTTCATATTCGTTTAAGTATTCATTAATGAATAAAGAATTAGTTGTTTCTGGTGGGGAAGAGTTTGTCCAAATTGCTTTGTTGGAAGATGGACGTTTGATGGAGTTGCATCAGGAAAATGTTGATTCAAATTTTGCCGTAGGTGATATGTATTTGGGAAAAGTCAAAAAATTGGCCCCAAGTTTAAATGCCGCCTTCGTAGATATTGGATATTCAAAAGATGCATTTTTGCATTATCATGATTTAGGTCCTAATGTAAAATCTTTATTGGCCTATACCCAATTGGTTGGAAATGGAAAATTTAAATCGCCCAACTTAAAATCATTTCGAAAAGAAGAAATGATCCATAAAGATGGGACGATTGACAAAGTTTTGGCAGCGGGTGACAATGTTGTCATTCAAATTACCAAAGAACCTATCCATACCAAAGGACCTCGTATTACATCTGAAATTTCCATAGCAGGTAGATACCTTATTTTAAGCCCTTTCTCTGAAAAGGTTTCCGTTTCCCAAAAATTAAAATCCAAAGCAGAGCGTGATCGTTTGGTTTCTTTGGTGGAAAGCATCAAGCCAGAAGGTTTTGGGATTATTATTCGAACGGTTGCAGAAGGGAAAAAAGTAGCTGAATTACAAGCCGATTTGAATTATTTGATGAACAAATGGCAAACGGTTTTTAAAAATATCCAAAAGAAAAAGTCTCCTATTAAATTATTGAGTGAAATGGATCGTGCTTCGGCTATTTTGCGTGATAATTTTAACGAAGACTACACCAAAATCACCGTAGACGATGATGAATTGGCCGACGACATGACCGAATATTTGGATGTAATTGCTCCAGGGAAATCTGGATTGATCAAAGTTTCCAAAGATTCAGAAGTTCCTTTGTTTGAGCGTTTAGGAATTGAACGACAAATTAAATTTTCATTTGGTAAAAATGTCACCATTCCTCAGTCCAAAGGTGCTTATTTGGTGATAGAACATACAGAAGCTTTACATGTTATTGATGTAAACTCTGGAAATATTTCGCGAAATTCCAATAATCAAGAAGATTCGGCTTTGGCTGTCAATAAAATTGCAGCATCAGAAGTAGCGCGACAATTGCGTTTGCGTGATATGGGAGGAATCATTGTAGTGGATTTTATTGATATGACCAATAATGCCAATAAAATCGAATTATATGAGCATCTCAAAACCGAAATGCAAAAAGATCGTGCAAAACATAAAATTTTGCCTCCAAGTAAATTTGGTTTGATTCAAATTACACGTCAACGTGTACGACCTGAATTGAACATCAAAACCATGGAAGAGAATCCCAACGAAGAGGTCAATCAAGTGGAAGCACCAATTGTTTTGGTGGATAAAATGGATCAAATTTTACGAAATATTCTAGAGAAAAAAGGTCGAAAAATAGATTCAATTTCTTTGCATGTTCATCCATTTGTAGCTGCTTATTTGACAAAAGGTTTTAATAGTATCCAACTTAAATGGTTTATCAAACACAAAAAATGGATCAAAATTGTTCCGAGAGATTCGTATAAGTATTTGCAGTTCAATTTTTTGAATAAGAACAATACCTTGTACAATGAATCGAACTAAAGCAAACTTTGACTAAATTTGTATTATAAATTTTACCAAAATTGTTTTTTTCAGTTACTTTGCCACAAATATTAAAATGGACCAACAACAAGATTTAATAAAGAGGCTTTGGCCTTTCTTTTTATTATTTTTCGTGATAAACTTCACAGGCTTGTTGGCTATTGCCTATTTTGGTAAGGACGATTTACACTTGTATTTCAATGCAAGATTCCACAATTTAATTTTTGACGAATTCTTCAAATACTATACAGACGTTGCAACAACCTATGTGTTGATTGCAACGCTTTTGTTTATCATCTGGAAAAAATCTTGGCGACACTTTCTATTTTTAGGTGTTACCGCCTTATTTTCAAGTTTTGGTAGTTCGGCAATTAAGCGTTTGGTCTTCGAACACGGACATAGACCTACGCATTATTTTGAATTGAAGAATATTACGTTGCGTTTGGTAAATGGAGTCGAATCACAGATTCCCTATACCTTTCCTTCGGGTCATACTGTTTTAGCGGTTATTTTATGTTTTTATTTGTGTATGCAAACACAAAATAGAATTCTCCAATTTACCTTGGCTTCCTTAATGGGCTTGGTAGCAATTGGACGAGTTTATCTTTCCAAACATTTTGTCATTGATACGATAGGAGGAAGCTTTTTGGGATTATTTTTTGCTATCTTAGGGTATTATTTGATTTGGAATTGTTCCAATTCAAGCTTAGACCGTAAGATAATCCCAATAAAATGAAAAAGAATCTTTCTATAAGTGTAATTGAATTTGATATTGAGTGGGAAAATCCACAAGCCAATCTTGAATTTTTAGAGGATCAACTCGAATCCATCTCCACAGATCTTGTCATACTTCCTGAAATGTTTACCACAGGATTTTCGATGAATGCCGGAAAAATTGCAGAAGAGCCTTTTGGTAAAACCTATCAATGGATGAAATCCAAAGCTGTTCAAGGAAATTTTGCCATTTGCGGAAGCGTTTCGACCAAAGAAAATGAAAAGTTCTACAACCGAATGTATTTCGTGACACCAAACGAAACCAAAGTTTATGATAAGAAACATTTGTTCGGATACGGTAAAGAAACAGAAGCTTATTCGGCCGGAAATGAAATCATAACAGTAGAATATTTGGGATGGAAATTTCGATTGATTGTCTGTTATGATCTAAGATTTCCCGTTTGGTGTAGAAATTCCGATGAATATGATGCCTTGATTTGTGTAGCCAATTGGCCAGCCGTTCGTGTAGAGCCATGGAAAGCTTTGCTAAAAGTGCGTGCAATCGAAAACATGGCTTATGTCGTAGGAGTGAACCGAATTGGGACCGATGATTATGATTTAAAATACAATGGAAATTCCAAGGTATTTGATCCAGTTGGTGAGGAATTAAAACCAAAAAAATCTGCCCAGAGTCTACTCCAATTTGAAATTTCGAAAGAAATTATTGAAAACTACCGTAAGAATTATGGGTTTTTAAATGATCGAGATCAATTCGAACTGAAATAAATCTATTTCAAGCATTTATTCCTAGGATAAAAAAGCAAAAAATGATGTATTTTTGTTTTCTTATTTGAATCAATGAAGAACATCCGAAATTTTTGTATCATAGCGCATATTGACCATGGGAAAAGTACCTTGGCCGATCGATTATTGCAAATTACCAATACCGTAACTGAAAGAGAATTACAAAATCAGGTGTTAGATGATATGGATTTGGAACGTGAGAAAGGGATTACCATTAAATCTCACGCAATCCAAATGGAATACGAACACAATGGTGAAACCTATGTATTGAATTTGATTGACACTCCAGGTCACGTAGATTTTTCCTACGAAGTTTCTCGTTCAATTGCAGCTTGCGAAGGAGCATTGCTTATTGTAGATGCGGCTCAAAGTATTCAAGCTCAGACGATTTCAAATTTATATTTGGCTTTGGAGAATGACTTGGAAATCATTCCGGTTTTAAATAAAATTGATTTGCCAAGCGCCAATCCAGAAGAAGTAACGGACGATATCGTCGATCTTTTGGGCTGTGATCCAGAAGATGTTCTTCGAGTAAGTGGAAAAACAGGTGAAGGAGTTGAGCAACTCTTACACACCATCATTGAAAAAGTTCCGCCACCAGTTGGTGATCCTGAAGCTCCGCTTCAAGCCTTGATTTTTGACTCTGTGTACAATCCGTTTAGAGGAGTTGAAGCTTATTTCAAAGTTGTAAATGGAGAGATTAAAAAAGGTCAAGAGGTTCAATTCATGGCAACGGGTAAAAAATACCATGCCGATGAAGTGGGTACGTTGAAATTGAAACAAGTTGAGAAAAAATCGATTAAAACGGGTGATGTTGGATATATTATTTCGGGAATTAAAGAAGCAGTTGAAGTAAAAGTTGGGGATACGATCACGTCAGTTGAAAATCCCGCTATTTCTCCAATTGATGGATTTGAAGAAGTGAAACCGATGGTCTTTGCGGGTATTTATCCGGTTGATACAGAAGATTATGAAGATCTTCGTTTTTCGATTGAAAAATTAAGATTGAACGATGCTTCTCTGACATTTGAACCCGAATCTTCTGCAGCATTAGGTTTTGGTTTCCGTTGTGGATTCCTAGGAATGTTGCACTTAGAAATTATTCAAGAGCGTTTGGAACGTGAATTTGATATGAATGTGATCACAACCGTTCCCAATGTTTCTTATTATGCCTATACAGAAAAGCATCCTGATAAAAGGATTTTGGTTAACAATCCTTCTGAATTGCCAGATCCTTCTGGTTTGAATAGAGTGGAAGAGCCCTACATAAAAGCTTCCATCATTACAAAGTCTGATTTCGTTGGACAAGTCATGAATCTTTGTATTGAAAAAAGAGGAATCTTGAAAAATCAGAATTATTTGACACAACATCGTGTGGAATTGATTTTTGAATTGCCTTTGGCGGAAGTTGTATTTGATTTTTATGATCGATTAAAATCTATCTCAAAAGGATATGCATCTTTTGACTATCATCCGTTGGATATGCGCGCTTCTAAATTGGTGAAAGTTGATATTTTAATCAATGCAGAACCTGTTGATGCTCTTTCCGCTTTGATTCACGTAGATAATGCCTATGGAATTGGGAAAAAAATGTGTGAAAAATTAAAAGAATTGATCCCAAGACAGCAATTCGATATTCCAATCCAAGCTGCTATTGGAGCAAAGATCATCGCGCGTGAAACCATCAAAGCTTTGCGTAAAGACGTAACCGCAAAATGTTACGGTGGAGATATTTCTCGTAAACGTAAATTATTGGAAAAACAAAAAGCAGGGAAAAAGAAAATGCGTCAGATCGGACGTGTAGAAGTTCCACAATCTGCTTTCTTAGCTGTTTTGAAATTGAATGATTAGAAGTTCTATCGATATCTAATAAGAGGCTGTCTTTTGAGACAGCCTCTTATTTTATGAGAAGAATATTTATTGTTCAAATTCGATGATTATATCACGCCAAGGAGAACTCCATCCAGAATTGCTAAATTCGCAATCAATGTCATTCCATCTTCTTTCTGAATTTTGAGCTGCATTGATAACGTGTACACATCCTTCATTTCCACCTTGGTTATTGGGTTCTCCACTATTGAAAAAGTTTTCTGTATAACTTGAATTCCCCCAAAAAACTTTGGACTGTTCACCTGTAATCCACGTAAATTCGGTTGGGTTTCCAGAAAAGTTTACTTTGTTGTAGCCAATCCAAATCGAATTGGTAAGATTATAGCCAGTTCCTGAGTCGATAAGGTTGGTTTTCACCCAATTCCATTCAGCCAAAGAAGTGAAAGTTATCAGATAACCACCTCTTGATTTCGCTGCCTCGAAAGCTGTTTGCCAATCAAATCCTGTGCTTCCTCTAAAGGCGCAATACCAATGTCCATTTCCATTCCATTGTTTACAGCCATAACCATTTCCAGTTGTTCCACCTTGTCTAAAATGAATTCCATTATGAATAAATCCCGTTGAATTTCGAATTCCATCGGCGTTGTATCCCAAGTAATTTCTTAATTCTCCATTGGTGGTTACTTCAATGATTTCTCCTTGTTTGGAAGGAACCCATTGATTTACGTTCCAATAATAATAGCCAGGTTGTAATGCTGTTTGCTCGTTTCCATTCAATGTTGTGGTGTTGTATACAATCAATCCATCTGCTGGATTGGGAATGGTAATATTATCGGTTCTATTTTCCAAAGCAATTCTTGGCCCTAAAAATCCTTTATTTGGAACTGCAACGTCTAATAATGTGGAATTATCTGGATTATTCGTTCCGATTCCAACTTGAGAAAAACCTATTTGAACGCAAAATGATAGTGCAAATGCGAAGAGAGTTTTATACATATTCTTATTGGTTAAATTCAACAATTATGTGAGAAGTTAAAGCAGTACAAACTTGAGAGGTCCAAAGTCTATTTGCATTTTGACTTAGACTTGAAACCATTGTACATCTAGGATTGGCATTTGTTGAGGCAGCTTGGGGTTCGTTTGGTAAGAAATGAGATTGCGTAGATGCATTATTTGACCAATTATTTTCCCAAGTTTCATCTGTGATCCAACGGTATTTTGGCATTAAATTTCCTGGAGTTTGCAATTTAACATAACCCAACCATATTGAGTTATTCAAAATTGTTCCGCCCATATTGCTGGCATCATTGATGACGTTGTTTTTGACAAAATCCCATTCTGCATCAGAAACAATCGTAACGATGTAGCCGCCTATGTTTCTTACAGCATTAAAGGTTCTTTCA
This sequence comes from Moheibacter stercoris, assembly GCF_040545805.1. Taxonomy (NCBI): domain Bacteria; kingdom Pseudomonadati; phylum Bacteroidota; class Flavobacteriia; order Flavobacteriales; family Weeksellaceae; genus Moheibacter; species Moheibacter stercoris. Next base: position 132,850 of record NZ_JBEPMO010000004.1, on the reverse strand, counting down.
AAATCTTTGGTTTCTGAAGCTGTATAGGCGCAATAAGTATGGCCGTTTCCACCGTTGGAAATTTCCCACTTGACACATCTTTGTTTGGTGGCTGTTTCACCATTTGGAAGATTAAAACTATTGGGAGCACTAGCACCAATTCCCGTAGGGTCATATCCTAAAAACTCTTTGTTGATGTTTTGGATGATGGTTCCTTTTTCGACAATTCCCCCAAGCTTTTTCCATTCTTGATCGGTTTCACTCCAATAATAATATCCTGGGTCAACTTTGCCTGTTAAATTCGCATTGTAAACCAACAATCCATCTTGAGGTATTGTGACAATTGGATCAGTTAAGTTTTTGTCTATCAAATTTACAGATGATAAAACAATTCCTTTATTGTCTGCGTCGATTTGGAGTTCAGCAGATGGATCTTCATCCTCAGTAGGTACGTTGATGTAAACTTGTGCTTGTGCAATCCAACTAAGGAAGCACATGGCAAGAATGTATAAATTTTTCATTTTTTAATTATGAAATTCTACAATGATATAGTTAAATGGTTTACCGTTGATTTCAGATAAATTACAAGCATCGTTTTTCCAATCTCTATTAGAACTATCTGAAGTAGCACTAACATAAACACAGCCGGTAGCACCATTGGGTTCTCCCGTAGCGTAGTTTGCTTGGATAGTTGCCTCGTTGGACCAATTGATGGTAGATTTTTCTCCTGTCACCCATAAATATTCTCTCGAATTACCAGGTAATTGGATGGAATTATATCCTAACCAAACATTGTTTTCGGAATTCTCGGCAGTGCTAAGTAGGTTTGTTTTGATGAAATTCCATTCTGCTTCAGAAGTGATGGTGACCAAATATCCTTTTAAATATTTTGAGAAATTAAAGGCTTGTTCCCAATTCACAGGACCATCCATGGTATACCCACAATAGGTATGGGGAATAGCGCCATCATACGTGTCGGTAAATTGATAGCATTCTCTTTTGAGTGAAGTTGCACCGTAATAACTTAATTCGGTTAAAGCATACTCGTAATCACCAGATGGAACATACCCTAAACTTGAAGCAAAAATGTTTTCGGAAATATTCTGAACTAATTTCTCAGTTCTATTGTGAAATGGTTCCCACTTTTCATTGTTCCAATAATAATATCCAGAACTCATTTCGGCATTTTCAGTTGTATTGAAAATGAGTAAACCTTTTTTAGGTTCCGAAATGATAGATTTATCTCGTTCATGGGTTAAAGCAATTCTCGGAGCTAAAACACCCTTTTTACTATCCGACATGTCAATAGCTGCAGATGAATGAACAGGTTCTGTATTGATTCCTACCTGCGCATAGTTGAAGTATGACAGAATGATGATACATCCTAACAAAAAATCTTTCTCATACTAAATTAAATTTCCCCTATTAAATTTTATTTTAAGTGGTTTGTTTAGGTAGGCTAAATTACAAATAAACTTTATAAAGTTGGTATTGATATTGTTAAAAGTAGTTAAATAAATCTATCGTTAAATTCCTTTAAATGAATTATTTATTTGATTAAAAACTTGTCCATCCTTGAGCTGTTAAAGGAACAGCGGATTCACTGCCGTTTAAAATTAAATAATTGTCGGCATTTTGTTCAGTTGTATGACCAATCACTGTAAGATTTGGATTTCCTTTGATCTTAGGAAAGTCAGATTGAGAAATTGTAAACAACAATTCATAATCTTCTCCTCCATTTAAGGCACAAGTAATAGGGTTGATGCCAAATTCTTCCGCAGTTTTGATCACCATAGGATCCAAAGGAATTTTTTCCTCATAGATTTTAAATCCGTATCCGCTTTGTTTTGACAAGTGCAGAATTTCAGACGATAATCCATCCGAAACATCGATCATAGAAGTTGGTTTTACCTCTAATTCAGCCAATAATTCCACGATATGTTTCCCAGCTTCGGGTTTCAATTGTCTTCCAACAATGTATTCATATTCTTCCAAACTAGGTTGCATATTGGGATTGGCTTTGAATACTTCATTTTCTCGCTCTAACACTTGCAATCCTAAATAAGCTCCTCCTAAATCACCCGAAACCACCAACAAATCGTTGGCATTTGCACCGTTTCGGTAACATAAATCTTCCGTTTTAGCTTGTCCAATTGCTGTGATGCTCAAAACCAAACCTGATTGTGAAGAGGTAGTATCACCACCAACCAAATCAACATTGTATCTTTTGCATGCGATTTTAATTCCTTCGTAGATTTCTTCTATTGCCTCCAAAGAAAAACGATTGGAAACAGCAATGGAAACCAATATTTGCGTAGGAACAGCGTTCATCGCATAGATGTCGCTCAAATTAACTACGACTGACTTATAACCCAAATGTTTCAACGGAACATAGGCCAAATTAAAGTGAACCCCTTCTACCAACATATCGGTTGAAACGACGGTTTGTAGGCCATCAAAATTCAAGACTGCGGCATCATCTCCGACTCCTGTTTGAGTAGATTCTTGTGCGATTTGGATAGATTGAGTCAAATGATCAATTAAGCCAAATTCGCCCAATTTTTCCAATGAGGTTAAGGGATTTTCTTTATTGTCTAACATAGTTAAAATGTTTTTGGATCTATATTTTGGGGTTGTACCGGTAAATTTTTTAAATCGGAGTAGCTCAATAAACGTACCTTTTCAAGGTCAATGTTGGCATTGATTTTATCCAACATTTCTGTTGGAGGTGCCAATTTTTTTCGTTCGATCATCGAAAACCAAACACCAAAAACGCGAGAATAGGCGATATGGGTTCCTGTTTTTTTGTCGTATAAATTATGTTCGAATTGAAAAATATCTCCTTCTTGAGAATTACCAGTAACTTCGACACTGATGATGATTTCTTGTCCATCATGCGCTTCGCGGAAAAAAGAAAATTCTTCTCGTAAAATAGCGGGGCCAATTTTACTTTTGGCTAAATCAGCTAAGGTAATTCCGCAATGACGTAAAAATTCAATTCGAGCAAAACTCGTGAAATTCATATAAGAAGCATTTGCCAAATGCATATTGGCGTCCAAATCAGACCATCTTACTTTGGTCTCTGCATAAAAAGATTTCATTTCAAAAATTTAAGGGACAAAGATACAAACACTCCAACAAAAAAATCCGCCTAAATTGATTTAAGCGGATTTTGATCAGAATGAATATTCGATATTTTTATTGTTTGGTGTAAACAAACGTCAAATCTTTCTCAATTGTTTCTCCGTTTTCTTCATCTTCAGATGCTACGAAACCGTTTGTAACCGTAAAAGTTAAGGTATTTTCTGTTAAAGTCGCATTAAACGAAGCTCCTTCAGAAGTCATGGTTACTGTGTTTAAGTTTTGAACCCAAGTAAAGGGAGTTGTTTCGATTTCCTCAAAACACTCGCTAGTAATCCCTTCGTCTGTCAAGGTTAAATTCGCATAAGAATTGGATGTGCTAATTCCAGTTTGATTGGGTGAAAATGCCAATAATTCATTCTGATAACATGCCGTTTCGGCCATGAAATCTGTCGTAGAATTTCCATCACCATTGATATCATAAGGTTCAGCAATGGTCATTGCAGTCAATTTCCAATTTCCTACCAAAGATGTTAAACCTGTTTCTTCTTGATAAGAGTCATCTTCCCAAGGATCGCAAGAGTTCAAAAGGAAACTTCCCGAAACCAAAGCAAGACCTAAAATGATTGATTTTTTCATGTGTTAATGCAAAATTTGCCTAAAAATAAACCTTTTTAGGATATTATTGAGAATATTAACGTTTAATCTATCGAAATAGTATGACTTGGGTTATTTCTTAGAAACTTCCTCAATTAAATGAGATTCATATCCTTTTTGAAGCAGATAATTTCTGATTTTGACTTTCTTTTTGAAACTTTCTCGTTCGGATTGTAGTGATTCAGCTTTTTTCTGATAAAGTTTTTCGGCCGTTTCAAAATAATCATTGGGATCAATTTCTTTCAGTCCCATTTCAATCAATTTGGTAGGAATCATTCGTTTTTTCAATTCCATTTTGATTTTATTTTTCCCCCAATTTTTTTGATAGAATTTTCCTCTTGCGAAACTTTTGGCAAAACGTTCTTCGTTGAGAAATTTGTTTTGAATCAGATAAATGATGATTTGATCTCGAGCTTCTGGAATTAAGTTGAATTCACGAAGTTTATTGTCAACTTCCCATTGGCAACGGTCTTGATAAGCGCAATAGGAAGCGAGTTTTTCTTGGATTTCTTGAACGGTGAAACTTTTGTTCTTTTCCATCATTCTCTGTAATAAACCCTTTTGACACGTGAAGAAATAGACGTCAACACTTCATAAGGAATCGTGCCCATTGCCTCAGCGACATCCGTTATACTCGGATTTTCACCAAAAATAATGACTTCATCTCCTTCTTTGCACTTAATATTTGTCACGTCAACCATCAACATATCCATGCAAATGGTTCCAATGATTGACGCCAATTTTCCATTGATGTTGACTTTACCTGTTCCGTTGCCCAAAGTTCTTCTTACACCGTCTGCATAACCAACAGGTAATGTTGCAATTTTGGTTGTGGATGAAGCTTTGAATCGTCTGCCATAACTTACTGTTTCGCCTGATTGAATTTCAGAAATTCTTGAAATGACCGTTTTAAAGGTGACGACATTTTTTAGTTTCTTTTGGGTTTCCTTATCCTCAGAAATTCCATACATCCCAATTCCCAATCGAACCATATCGTATTGGTGTTCTGGGAAATGAATGATTCCTGGAGAATTGATCGCATGTTTGATGGGATGAAGGTTCAATCCTGCTGAAATCATTTCGTAGCCAGCATCAAATTGTTTCAATTGATGAAGCGTATAATCCCTTTCATCTGGCATATCGGCTGTTGCCAAATGGGTAAAGACAGATTGAATTTTGACTAATTTTTCATTTTTTAAAGATTCCATCAATTCTGGAATTTGTTCCAATCGAAATCCCAAACGATTCATTCCTGAATCAATTTTAATATGAATCGGATAGGCTTCGGTGATGGATTTTTCTTTGAGATGTTGGATGAACAATTCCAACACGCGCAAACTATAAATTTCGGGTTCTAGCTTATAATCAATAATCGCAGAATAGCTACTTTGTTCTGGATTCATCACAATAATCGGCAGTCTGATTCCTGCTTTTCGTAATTCTACTCCTTCGTCGGCATAGGCGGCTCCCAAATAATCAATGTTCTGATGTTCCAAAGTTTGCGCAACTTCAAAACTTCCCGTTCCATAGCTATTGGCTTTGATCATCGCCATCATTTTGGTTTCGGGTTTCAATTGAGATTTATAAAATTTCACATTGTCAATCAAAGCTTGGAGATTGATTTCCAAAACCGTGTCATGTGATTTCTTTTCTAAAAATGCTGAAATTTTTTCCAATTGAAATGGTCGTGCGCCTTTCAATAAAATGGCTTCATTGTGAACATTTTGGACGGATAATGTCTTCAGAAATTCATCGGTGGTCGCAAAAGTTCTCGCATTGGTTTGAAAAAGATGTTTATATGTAGGAATAAATTCTCCAATTAAAACCAAATCGTCAATTTCGTAGGCATTGACCAAATTGGCTACTTTTTGGTACAAAATATCTTTGTTTAAATTGCTTTGCAAAACATCGGTCAACACCAAACTTTTTCTGGGAAAGGATTGTTGCGCCAAAACATCCAAAGCAACTTTGACAGAATGCAAATCGGAATTAAAAGTGTCATTGATGACGATGCTATCTCGAATTGCTTCTTTGATTTCCAAACGCATTTCAATAGGCAATAAATTGGAGCAGTTTTCTACATAGTTTTCAATTGGTAAGCCCAAAGCATGAATGGATGTAAGAACAGTCAAAATATTTTCAAGAGAACCTTCATCTTGAAACGGAATATCTACGTTCAATGATTTGTCCTCAATCTTAATCTGAATGGTTTTTCCAGCAGAATTGGATTGGATGGATTGAATTTGAATCGAATCTGTTTCAGCATATCCAAACGAATACAATTCAACATTTGGAAACATCGCTTTTAATTCTTCTTGTTGAATACAATCGGAATTGAAAACTAAAGTTTTTACATTTTGAAATAATTTCAATTTTTCTTCGCGAATCGCCAATTTAGAATCGAAATTTTCCAAATGAGCAGTACCTAAATGGGTAAGAATTCCAATCGTTGGTTGAATGATATCTTCCAGGAGTTCCATTTCACCTTTTTTCGAAATTCCGGCTTCAAAAATTCCTAAAGTATGTTCGGAATTGATTTGTAAAATCGATAAAGGAACTCCTAATTGCGAATTATAACTTTTTGGACTTCGTACGATGTTGAAATCATTCCACAACAATTGGTTCAGCCATTCTTTGACAACGGTTTTCCCATTGCTTCCCGTGATTCCGATAATAGGTAAATCAAATTGATTTCGATGAAATTTCGCCCATTGCTGTAAAGCTTTCAAAGGAGATTTGACCTCTAAAATTACGGCATCATTTAGTTCTTCAACTAACTCAGAAACGACAAAAACTCGAATTCCTTTGTTGTAAGCATCTTGAATGTATTTATTTCCTAAGTTGTTTAGGGCAAAGAAGATTCCGTTTTGGGGTTGGAAAATGCTACGTGAGTCAAAATAAATTTCATTGATCTCACCCGTCGTATTTCCCTTAATGCTAGCTGAAATAATTTCTGCTAATTCTGTGATTTTATATGGTTTCAAATTTCTTTATTGGAATCTAAATTCTCGTTTAAATTTTCTTTCTTCAATTCATCAAAGAAAGCTGTTCGGCTCAAAGGTTCGTATTCATCTTTTTCACCTAACTCCACTAATTTATCACTTTTTATCTTTCGATGCGAATAATGAGCCAAGTTTCCGGTTTTGACACAAATCGCATGTACTTTTGTTACATATTCAGCCGTAGCCATTAAATAAGGCATCGGTCCAAAAGGTCTACCTTTGAAATCCATGTCCAATCCGGCAATGATTACGCGTTTTCCTTCATTGGCCAATTGATTGGCAACTTCAATGATTCCATCATCAAAAAATTGAGCCTCATCGATTCCCACCACCTCAGATTCTCCAGCCAAAATCAGAATGTTATAAGCCGATTCTACCGGTGTAGCGTTAACTGAATTTTGATTGTGCGAAACCACTTCTACTTCATCATACCTTGTATCCAAAGCAGGTTTGAAGATTTCTACTTTTTGTTTGGCGAATTTTGCACGATTGATTCGTCGAATTAATTCTTCTGTTTTGCCCGAAAACATGGAGCCACAGATTACTTCAATCCAACCACTTTGTTTGGTGTGATTAATGGTGTTCTCTAAAAACATAGAACAAATTTAGGGATTTTAAATCGAGAAAAAGGTATCGTTATTTAACCGAAAACTTCGTTTAAGACTTTGGCCAATCTTAATCCAGCTTTCAACAATTGTTCTTCCAAAATAGCCACATGATCATAGTTGTATTTGAACCATAATTGATCTCCAGGTTTAACAGTCGAATACAAATGTTCAGTCTTTAAATACGAATCATATAACCAATCTTCTAAACTTCCTTCAACCAATAATTTGTTGTATTTCTTATCGCGAAAATCCAAAACCTCCACATATTCGGTGTAGCTATAATTTTGGAATTCAATCAAATCAGAATCCCAAACTGCGTGAATGTTTGTTTTTTTGCGGAACCATTCCACTTCAATTTTATTTCCACCTAAATCTTCTTGTCTTCCAATGTGAAAAGGCTGGTGACCATCTGCCACTAAATGCAACAAGAAATATAGATTTTCCTGATTTTTTTGAAGCGAATTTTGTTTATGGTTTTTTAAATCTTCAATTATCAACTTTGTGCGCTTGTATAAATTTTGATCGGTTGAGTTTTCTAAGGATTGATCAAAAGCAGTTCTATCCATTCCTGCTTCAAAATTGACGAAATGCCAAGTATCAGCCATTTTCCAATCGGGATTTGACTTGATGAAGTCTGCCCAGTTTGACCAATAGGCCAAAGGTTGGTTTCCGACTAATTTTTTAATGTTTCGTTTTGCTTTACCTGTTAAATGATTTTCGGCAATTTCTGCAATGACTCTATGGCCAGTTGTTCCCCAAGCAGAAGCAACACTTGATGTTAAAATTGCAACGAAAACAACCAAAGATTTGATAAAATTCATGAGTGTAAAAATATGGCGCAAGGTACGTATTTAACAAAGGATTTTGATGTTTAAATCATCTGAAAAAGGTCAGTGTTTTGAACTCAGATTTTATTTGGTTATTTCAATTTGGCATAGTATTAGAAACTTAGCTTGAAAAATGTACGATATGAAAGCAATGTTAAAATATGGATGGTTGGTTTTTGCATTTATGATGTTTGCCTCATGTTCGGCTCATATCAAACGCCCTAAACCACCTAAACATCCGAAAGCAACACATGCGCGAGTTCATACAGGAGCTAAAGGTGTAAATAGTCATGCTCCAGGTCAAATTAAAAAAGTAACAGGCTCAAAATCGGCTCGTCCTTATGCACCTGGGCAATTGAAGAAAGGTCCAGTAAAACCGAATCATAGAAAATAAAAAAAAATATTGGGATTAAGCTCCCAATATTTTTTTCAATATCATTTTGGTGATGAGGTAAGTAGGCTTTACACCTGTTAGACCCAAACCACCCGAAGCTAGTGTGCTTCCTGTTTCTAACGGATTATCGGATGCGTAATACGCGTATAATACTTTTACGTCTGGTGAAATGTGATGGCGAATTTTGGAAGCGATTTGAATTGCCTTTTGGTAATGTCCACCTTCCATTTCCAATCCAATCGCAGACCAAGAGGAATCTTTGAAATATTCCAAAACATCTTTGTTCTGAAGCGATGTTCCCAATACGGTAATCATTGGACCTTCGTACACACCCAAACGACTTCCTTTGAAATCTTCTGCGGTTAATTCATTTTTGAAAACATAATTATCAGTTGGTCCTTCGATCACATGAGAAGTTGGAACCATGATGTCTCCTTTTTTTCCAGTCAAAATTCCGGCTTTTCCCATGATGGAAACCGAATGAACGTTCATCATTGTGGAAGTTCCTTTGGATTTATAAGGTTTCAACAATTCGTCCATCACCTCAAATGCTTGTTCCCCAAATGCATAATCCATCACGATTAATACATCTTCTGGAGCCGTCTTCAAAGTTGAAAATGCTGTATTTTTCAGGTCAACCTTTTTCAAATCGATGATTTGAATATCGATGTTTGTTCCTGATGTATCTGGAATGAAAATCATTCCATTGTTGATGGAATAATGAGAAACGGTATCGCGTAATTCTTTGTTTTTACTGGAAGAAAGATCTTTGTAAATGTCAAATTCATTGACATCTTTGAATTTCAACTTCATTGCATCAAATGCATACACCATGTTGGAAACACTATGCATATTGGCACTGATGATATGCAAAGGACGACTCATTAAACCATTTTCACTCAAGGTTTTTTTAATGGTGTTTGCCCATTTTTCGCCCACCATATGATGACCAATTCTTTCTCTCAAAATAGGTGAGAAGGTTATTTCTCTTCGTTTGAAACCAGTAAAATCTTGTTGGGAAGTTTGTCCCATCCAATAAATGATTTTGAAGAATTTTTCTTTGTCCGTTTCGGTACTGAAATACTTATAGGCGTTCACCGTTTCGTTGTATGTTCTACCTAAAATCGTCGAAAGATGCATCAAAGCTACATCTCGATCTTTGGTCGATAATTTCATGTCGCTCAAGGCAATTTCTTCAATTTTTTGCCAAACTCGACTCATCTTTTGGGTTTGCTTGTTGAAAGCACGTTCACGAATTTTGTCTGATTCGTTGTACAAAAAGGTTAAGTGAGTAAGGGTGTCATAAATTTCAGATCGACCTCTCGTTACCTCAATATTCATTTGGTCTTCATCTACTCGGTAACAAATTCTTCTTCTTTTGGGAGGAATAATCGGTTTGAATTTGGTGAAATCTACTCCCTCGTTGGAAGTGAAATGAATATAAGGAGTTTCGGTAATTCCGTCTGGTAAACGATCTAAAACATAGAACAATCCATCTAATTCCACTTTTTCAGGATCTGCCATTGACCCATAAATTTCGGGGTTCAATTGCAATAATAATTCTTGAATCATTTTTCCTGATTGCCCCGTTGGGCGATACGTTCCTCTATGGAACATATGTCTCATAGTGATGTATAATCGATCAATCGCGGTTGTGGATTGTCTTGCTCTTGTAACGTTTTGAATCATATAGTTAGAGTTAAGTTAAAAAATTGCGAATAGGAAGGTTTAGAAAAACCAACGTTTCTTTCCTTTATTCGCCTGATATTCTTGGTCGACTTTCAGCAATTCGTCGTACCATTCTTGTCCAAATTTGCGGATGAGTGCATCCTTTAAAAAATGAACCACATTTACTTTGAGTTCTTTTCCCAATGTACATGCATCTGAACAAATGTCCCATGCATGATAATTTACGGCGGTGAATTTTTTGTATTCTTTTAGTCGAATTGGATAAAGATGACAGGAAATAGGTTTTTTGTAATCTACCACACCATCTTCATATGCTTTTTCGATTCCGCATTTGGTAATGCCATTTTGGTCGAAAATAACATAGGCACATTCGCCTCCATTTACCAAAGTAGTTACCCAATCTCCATCTGAATCGCGTTCATATTTCCCATTTTTTTCAATGGCTTCAATGCCTTCAGGACGTAAATAAGGTTTGATATCTTCGTAAATATCATCTAATATGGGTAATTCATCTTCATTTAGTGGAGCGCCAGAATCCCCTTCCACACAGCATATTCCCTTACATTTGGAAAGATTGCATACAAACTCTTCGGACAGAACATCTTCAGAAATCAAAGTATCGCCAATCTGAAACATAAAATCTTGTTTTTATTGACGCACAAATATAAGTCCTTTTTATTAGGTTTTGTACCTTTGTTTTATTATTTCCACTAAAACTGGTTATAAATTTTCGTACAATTTAATTTATAAGGGGATAAATTATGGACAAAGAATTTAAAAGTTTTATTGGTGAAGAATGGAAAGAAGTGAATTTGGGATCGAAATACGTAAAAGATTATACGTTAGAGATTTCCAATTTTGGAAGGGTGAGGTCTTATACTCCAAAAAAAGGATTAAATCTTTTGGGAGGAGGAGATGTCAATGGGTATAAAGTCATTCGTTTGAAATTTTTTAAACCTAGAACCGAAGAAAACCAAAAACTTCTGGATACGTATTTAACCAATATTAGAAGCTTAAAAAAAGAATTGAAATTGGCAGAAAAAAATCAATCTGCCAAAGAATTTAACAAAATTCAAAAAGAACTAGAAAAAGTTCAAAAAGCAAAGGATAAATTTTTGCGCAAAGACAACAATGGTCGTGCAATCTATTATCAAGCTTTGGTTCATCGTCTGGTAGCAGAATATTTTTTGCCTACGCCAAAGGAAGATGAGAACATTGTGGCGCATCTTGACTTCATCAAAACCAACAACAAATTCAACAATTTGAAATGGATGAATCAAGAAGAAAACATGCAACATCAGCAGAAAAGTCCACATGTGATTTCGGATTACAAAAAGCGTAAAAACCGATTTTTCCCATCTGAGAAAAATTCAAAATTGACGGAAACCAAGGTGATGTATTTGAAAAAATTGTTGAATGAGGGCAAACCAATGAAACAATTGGTGCGCATGTTCAAAGTGACCGAAACACAAATTTTACGCATCAAAAGAGGAGAAAATTGGGGCAGAGTTAAAGCCTCTAAATAAGGATAAATGTCAGGCTTGAATTTCAGAGATTGGTGTAAATATTGTGTAACTTTATAGCAATAACTTAAATTTAGTCAATTATGAAATCTAAAATTGGAATCGGAACCAAAGACACCCAAGCCATCACAGATATATTGTCTCCTTTGTTGGCAGATGAGTTTGTTTTGTATTTGAAAACTCGAAATGCACATTGGAACGTAGAAGGGCCAGATTTTCATGCCGTTCACGTCTATTTTGAGCAGTTGTATACCGAGTTGGAAACAATCATAGACGAAGCGGCAGAAAGAATCCGTAAAATTGGTCATTATGCTCCTGCGACTTTCAAAGAATATTTGAAATTAACGCATTTATCTGAAAAGCAAATTGAGAAAAATGATAGCATGAGTTACATTAAAAATTTGCTGATGGATCATGAGTCAATCATTTTATATCTACGTGAAAGTTTGTCTTTGATTGCCGATAAATTTGAATATGATTATGGTACAGAAGATTACTTGACGTCTCTTTTGGAATACCATGAAAAAATGGCTTGGATGCTTCGTTCGCACCTAAAATAAAGGTAGAATTGGGAATAATTTGATTCTTTTTCAGAATTGATTCTTACTTTTACCCATTCAAAATGGAAGGATTATTAGACCACATCAATTCGACTAAGGATTTACGAGAAATTCCTAGAATTCAGTTGCCAAAATTAGCCAATGAACTTCGAGATTTCATTTTGGACACTTTGGCTGTAAAACCTGGTCATTTGGGTGCAAGTTTGGGCGTTATAGAATTGACTATAGCGCTTCACTATTTTTATAACACACCAGTAGATCAATTAATATGGGATGTGGGGCATCAATGTTATCCGCATAAAATCTTAACAGGTCGTAAAAATCAATTTGATTCTTTGCGACAAAAGGGAGGAATTTCTGGATTTCCTTCGATTATTGAAAGTGAATTTGATGCCTTTGGAACTGGTCATTCATCCACTTCCATTTCGGCTATTACCGGAATGGCAATTGCCGATCGATTGCAGGGGAAAACCAATCAACATATTGCTGTAATTGGTGATGCGTCGATTGCTTCGGGTATGGCATTCGAAGGACTAAATCATTTAGGAAGTACCGATTTGGATGTGCTCATCATTCTGAATGATAATTCGATTGGAATTGATCCTTCGGTTGGTGCGCTGAAAGAGCATTTCTTTGAATTGGAAACTGGATTGAATCATTCTTTCTTTGAAGATCTTGGGTTTCATTACAAAGGAGTTGTAGACGGACATGATTTTGACTCCTTGTTTCAATCTTTGGAAGAGTTAAAATCTTATCCTAAACCCAAAATTCTTCACATCAAAACCGTGAAAGGAAAAGGCTACGCCAATGCAGAGGCCGATCAAGTGAAATGGCATGCGCCAGGACTGTTTAACAAAGAAACAGGCGAAATTTCCTCCTCAAAAGGAACCAAAATTTCCTATCAAACAGTTTTTGGAGAAACGATTTCGCAATTGATGCGTAACAATCCAAAGATGGTGGCCATTACGCCCGCTATGTTAACCGGAAGCAATTTGATTCAAACGCAAAAAGAATTTCCAGAACGTGTTTTGGACATTGGTATCGCGGAACAACATGCGGTAACTTTGGCTGCTGGAATGGCGAAACAAGGAGTAATTCCGTATTTGGCAATTTATTCGACTTTTTTGCAAAGAGCCTACGATCAAGTGATTCATGATGTGGCATTGCAGAATTTACCGGTTGTTTTTTGCATCGATCGTGCAGGATTTGTGGGAAGCGATGGAGCAACGCATCATGGTATTTTGGATATTGCTTTTTTGAGATCCATTCCCAATATGGTCGTTGCAGCTCCGATGAATGAACAAGATTTTCAAAATCTATTGTATTCGGCGCAATTCGCTACAAGTCCAATTAGTATACGTTTCCCAAAAGGAAATACTGAAGTTGAGGCATTGAATTTGAACTTTCAATCAATTGAAATTGGAAAAGCGGAGGAATTGAATTCAGGAACGGAAGTTGCGATTTTGACGTTTGGAACTATTGGAACAAGAATTCAGAAGATTTTAAATGAACTGTATTCAGCCAAATTTGGACACTATAAATTTTTGTTTGCGAAACCTTTGGATACCGAAATGCTTCGTCAAATTTTCACTCAATATCAGACCATCATTACCTTAGAAGATGGTGTGTTGAAAGGCGGATTTGGGGATGCTGTTTTGGAATTTGCCAATGATGCGAATTTCAAAGGAAATATTATTCGTAAAGGATATCCAGACGAATTTTTGGAACATGCTACCGTAGAAGAATTAGAGGAAATGGTTGGATTGGATGAGGAATCCATTTACTCATTATTAAATTCTTTGTAACTTCATTAAATGAGGTTTAGTTGTTTTCTTGTTTTGTTATTGTTTCTTTCTTGTTCCAAATCAAAGAAATTCAATTCAGATTTATGGATGCAATATGAATCGGGAGTTCATGAGAAAAATCGAATTCGAATGCTAGACGATTTCGTATTGAATCACTTAAAACCATAGCATAGATTTGGTATGAATGCTTCGACTTATCGAGAGATTACTCAATTAATCGGGCAACCAGACTCTTATTTTACAACACATGGTTGACTAAATTTCTAGTAGAAGAAAAATTTGAATATAATCTAGATCCAAGTGGTTATGTTCATCTGGAAGTATATTTTAGTAAAGATTCCTTATTGCAAAAATGGGTTGTTGTCGAAACGGAATTTGAACCATAAAAAAAGGACAACATTTCTGTTGACCTAGTATCTATTTTGTTAAATGTTTTCTTGATTAGAACACACCAATGTAATGGTTTCCTGGTTGGTTAATCAATTTCGCACCTTTGGTCACTTCACCTGTTTCATTGTTGATGATGTAAATGTTTCCATCTTTTCCAACTGGTGTAACCGCAATGTAAACTTCATTTCCATCGACTACAAAACCTTGGTATTGTCCGAAATCTAAGTCAGCATCGTATTGAATTCCTTCCACTTTTTGAGCTGTTCTATTGTTTAAGTTAACTCGAGCGATAAAACCTTGGTCGTTTGCTGAGGTATATGTATACGCAACATACGCAATACCATTTCCAGCATATCTCCAAGCATCAACATAAGTTCCTTGAACGCCTAACGCCAAATCCAAACTAAATACGTAGTTATTGTCGTATTGGTTATCTGGAGTAATTCTCAAAATATGAGATCCGTTTGTTCCTCTTTGAGTCGCTTGATAAATCGCACCATCATTGGCTACGAAACTGTTGAAACTACGGTATCCGCTTGTATCACCATTGTCAACTGTAGAAGTAATAACGGTTGGATTTTCCAAAGACGGATAATCAACTACCACAGATTTTGAACCTAAACGAGTAAATCCTGATTCATTTTCTCCTGTTGCCGGATTGGTTTTACGCATCCAAGTTCCGATGATTAATTTGTTTCCTGCACTGTTTAAAGTAGGTGCGTCAAGACGGAAGATGTGGTGTCCAATTGCTTCCTCTTCTGGGGTTAAAGGAATTTCGTATTGTTTGTATCCAGAAATTAAAATATTCTGTAAATCCAAAGACAATACAGTTGCAGTTCCTCTTGTGTAGGCGTATTGATCTCCATTGGTCACAATTTGAGGAGTTGTAACGTTTACAGCAATTCCTGTTTTATCACCATCAAATAATTTATTCCATCTTGGAGAAGTTCCAGCATATTGTGAAATGTTTACAGTCGCTCCAGATTGAACGAAATTTGCTCCACCATTCACATCATAGGTCATAAACGTTCCACCGTTGGCTCCTGTATAGGAAATGTTGAATAATTTCGAACCATCAATTGAGGATTGCATACGAGCGGTACGATTGGACAAAACAGGAAATCCATTTTGATATACGTTGACAGAATAATTCGGATTCTTTGCATCTGCTTTGGAAATCGCATACACCATTGTTCCTCCGTTTCCATCTCCAGGAGTTTCTTGCATCAAAGCTCCAGCAACAGTAATCCATCGTCCGTCCACTGATGGAATTTCTGGATTGCTACCATTTCCATCATCGCTGCTACAGCTAGTGACAGCCAATGTTCCGGCAATCATTGCCAAACCTAAAATTGATTGAATATTTCTTTTCATCATTTGTGTATTAGAATTTATTTAGGATATAATTAAATTTCAAATAAAAAGCTCTTCCTGGTTTCTGAACTGCATAATTGTCAAATGCTTGTTCGTTGAAAATATTTCGTGCATCAAAACTGATGATGAACTGATTGTTGGGGAAGATGTAACTCAATCCAATGTCTTGAATGAATTGAGAAGGAGTTTCGGTACTATGTGATTTTAACCAAGTCGTTTTGAACGATTGTACAAATCCGAAATTATAATTCAAATTCAATCTGGCATTTTCTTGAATCAAATTGAAGAATGAATATTGTACGTTTCCATTGGCGGTAAAGAAAGGTTCGTTTGGCAATTGTTGGTTGTATCGTTCCAACTGATTTCCATGTTGATCATATTTAATTTTGTACAAGGAATTGAAACGTGACATGCTCAACAAGACGCTTAAATTTCTTCCATAATTGTACCCTAATTCTGCTTCAAATCCCACGGATTGCGTCTTGCCTAAATTTTCAAATGGCAAAGTTTGGATCGCATCATTGTTTCGGTCATTGATCTTACGAACGATTTTATCTTGGGTATTGCGTAAGAATCCAGAAGTTGAGAAAGAAACTTGGTGGTTGTGGATTTTATAAGGTCCAACTTTGAATCCTAAATTGAAATTCTTACTGATTTCTGGACGAATGGATGTGTTTTCCAAAATGTTTTCGCCCGGATTACCAAAAATTTCTGTTTCATTGGGCATACGAACGGCTCTTTCAGCAGATGCCAAAATCACAATATCATTTCCAAATAGATACGAGGCTGCCATTCCATATCCAGCGATTTCAGTTTTACTGGTTTCACGAATTTCTTCACGAATTTGATCACCACTTCCATTAATCAACAAAACTGGATCCATCTTTTGGATTCTTTGAATGTAGTATTTTCCAAATAGGTTTGCTTTGAATTTGTTGTCAAAAGCACGAAGTTCATAGGCTAAGGAAGAAATATGTTTGGATAAATCTCTAGTTCCTAAGAAATTTCGTTCTAGCAAAGGTTTCATATCATCACGTTGATCGCGATCCATGTCGAAATACATTGCATTCATCGAAATTTTATGATTTCGGTTGAACGAATAATCCAATCCAGTTCGCAAACTTATTGTTTGACGATTGATGTGATTCAAGGTTGGTGCTCCCTGCTGAGCTCCATTGGGTGTCAAAATTGGGTTTCCGTCCAATCCCAAAGCGATGTTTCCATCCCAATTGTAATTGTATTTTACGGTATCACTTACCAATTCTTTTGCATCACTGAAAACTCCATTAAAATTGAAATCCAATCCTTTCGTTAAAAAATTTCGCTTGCTATAGACTAAACCAACCACGTTCGCATCGGCTTCTGTATAACGACCTTTGTAAGGTTTGGTCATAAATTGCCCATGTTGAATTTCATTGTAATCGTGTGAATTATTGTAAGTTATCAAGAAATTGTCAGCCCAATCCACTTTAGTAAAGCCTAACTCAACTCGAGCACCATAGGATTCGTACGCATCATTAAAACGTTTGGCTTTAATTTTTTCTTGTCTACCGTTGGGTAAAATCGTATAAACGTGATCGCCCCAAACTTCATAATCATTGTCTGAATAATTATAAAAACCAGATAGTTTGGTTGTAAATCCCGATTCTGAACGATAAGTTCCAAATAAATTGGATTGAAAGGTATTAAAGGATCCATAGGAAACCGACGCATTCAAAGTATTTCTTGCACCTTCTTTCAAAATTACATTGATTGCTCCACCCAATGCATCGTCCGTTAAATGTGTCGGAACTACACCTTTGTACACTTCAATTCGTTCAATTAAGGCAGGCGGTATGCTATTCAAATTAAAAGAAGATCCATAGGTTGAAATGGGTAAACCGTCAATGAAAATTCGAACCGAACTTCCCGACATACCATTTAAATTATAATCAACTCTAGCCCCTAAACCTCCATTTTGTCTTATTCTAACTCCGACAGTTCTATCCAATAATTCATTGGTTTGAATGTTTCGTACAGCAGCATCTTTTGTTTCAATAACATTCATGGCAAATCCTTCACGTTCCTTTTTGGATTTAACCGAACGAACCACAATATTCGCTGCATCTAAATTTACGCTACTTATAGGTGAAAACTCGATATCAAAATTTTGATTGGGTTGAATCAACGAAATTGCAATTTCTTCTCTTTGATCAAATTTGCGAATCGTCAATTTGTAATCGCCAAATGGTAAATTGGTGAACTGATAAAAACCAGAAGAATTTGACGTAGTTGATTGACTAGTACTTTTGTTTTTAATACTAACGCGAACGGACTCTACTGGCGATCCAGTTTCATCGGTAATAATTCCCGACAATTGATTTTGAGCAATTAGTATTTGCGTTGAAAAGATGAGAATGAAGACTAAAAAAAGTCGAAACATTGTTAAAATTTTCAGCAAAAGTATCCCTTGTCTAGAATTAGTCCAAATAAAAATGAATAATATTTATCATGA
The DNA here is from genome assembly GCF_040545805.1 of Moheibacter stercoris. Lineage (NCBI taxonomy): Bacteria > Pseudomonadati > Bacteroidota > Flavobacteriia > Flavobacteriales > Weeksellaceae > Moheibacter > Moheibacter stercoris. The sequence continues at coordinate 114,467 of NZ_JBEPMO010000004.1, read as the reverse complement.
TTTTTTTTATCTAACAATTGGTAGATAGTACTAAATTTGCACTTAATTATATTTATTCTAAATAAAAATGAAGAGAATTTCCGTGATCAAAGCCTCCCTATTAAGCCTATCTATGTTTTCTATGAGTTTGTTTGGACAAAATAACTCAATGTTAAATGGCGAATTCTGGAAGCAAAATCCTTCTATTGAAATAATTAAAGGAGAGATTGCTAAGGGAAATAGTCCTTCTGAAGCAAATCGTGGAAACCATGATGTGGCAAGTATGGCTATTAATAACAATGCCTCACTTGAATCTATTTTGTTTTTGTTGAAACAAGAAGGAAATCCATTGGATAAAGTTACGCACGATGGTAGATATTATATTCATTGGGCAGCGAGCAAAGGAAATGTTGAGTTGGTAAACTATTTAATTCAGAATGGATCAACCATCGATAGAACAGATGATAAAGGAGCAACACCTCTTGCATTTGCTGCAGGAAATGGTCAGCTAAATCCAGCTGTTTATGAGTTATTCTTTAAAGCGGGGATCGATCCAAAACAGAAATATTACAATGGTGCTAATCTTTTATTGTTAGCCATTGGAGCAGATAAAGATTTGAAGTTTTCTGACTATTTACAATCAAAAGGTTTGAGTTTAAAAGATACCGATGATTTGGGGAGAACAACTTTTGACTATGCAGCTAGAAACGGAAATCTTGATGTTTTGAAAAAATTGGTTCAGAAAGGTGTTCAACCAACTGGTCATGCGTTGATTTTTGCTTCTCAAGGAACTCGTTCTCATGCCAACGGTTTAGACGTGTACCAATATTTAGTGGAAACGATGAAACTAGATCCTAAATCGCAAGGGGAAACAGGCGAAAACGTTTTATTTAATTTAGTTCGTAAAAAAGAGCAGGAAGCGATTATATCTTATTTTTTAGAAAAAGGTGTTGACGTAAATGCAGTCGATAATAATGGAACTTCAGCTTTTATGATGGCTTCTTCTACCAAAAACTTGGAATTGGTAAAATCCCTAGTTTCATCTGTGAAGGATATCAATCAAGTCAATAAAAATGGGGAATCCGCTTTGTTTTTTGCTGTTCAATCTAGTTCTCCCGAAATGATCCAGTTTTTAATCGATCAAGGAGCGAAAACTAATTTGGTTGGAAAAGATGGAAATCTTGCTGCTTATTTGGTTCAATCGTATCGTGCGCCACGTCCCAACGAAAACAATCAAGAATTCTTGCAAAAATTGGAATTGTTGAAAACAAACGGTGTTGATTTTGTTTCGGCTCAAAAAAATGGTTCGACTTTGTTGCATTTAGCTATCGCGAAAAACGATGTGAATTTATTCAAAGCATTGGAAAATTTAGGAATCAACATCAATGCACAAGATGAAGATGGTATGACGGTTTTGCATCGTGCAGCCATGATGGCAAAAGATGATTCTATCCTAAATTATTTAATCGGATTGGGAGCTGACAAAACAATTTTAACAGAATTTGATGAGTTGGCACATGATTTGGCAATGGAAAACGAATTTTTAAAGGATAACAATACAAATCTGGATTTTTTGAAATAAAAACTCCATAAAAATTATAACAATGAAATTAGTTAAAATCATATTTTTCTCTCTCTTTTTATTTGGAATTAGCACCCAAGCTTTTGGTCAAAATGCAAAATACAAATGCATGTTGCAAATGACCAATTATAAAGGTTTGGAAGCTTATGTGGCTGTTTCTTTGGTGGATTCCAAAGGAAAATACATCAAAACTTTGTACATGATGGGTCCAGACAAACAATGGTACAATGGGTTCAAAGAATGGGACAAACAATTGGGGAAAAAGAAAGAAAAATTGGATGGAATTACAGGAGCTTCTGTTGCTGCAGGTAATAGAGCCACTGCAACCTTTACCTTAAATGAATCTGATTTTGGGAAAGGTTACAAATTGCGATTTGAATCTTCTGTGGAAGACCAAAAATATTATGTAACCGATGTTGAAGTTCCGATGACCAAAGAGGGAATCACCCAAAAGGTTGAAGGAAACGGATACATCCGTTATGTGAAATTAAACAAAGTCTAGGACACTGCTTATGACACTATCCGTTTGGCGTTTGTCGCATTTAGCGTTAGCCGTGGTTTCCTGTCTTTTTCTTATAATGGCTTCCATCACGGGAGTCATTTTGGCTTTTGATCCCGTTAACGAAAAAATGCAACCTTACAAAGTTGACGGATTTGATACCATCACTTTGGCGCAATCTCTTCCTGTTTTGAAGGAAACTTATACGGAAATTGCCGAATTGAGTGTCGATCATAACCAATTTGTGACTTTAGATGGTTTTGACGAAGAAGGAAATAATTTCAAACAATTCATCGATCCTTTGACTGGGAAACAATTGGGTGAACCACAACCCAAATCGGAATTTATCAATTGGGTGACCGCTCTGCATCGATCTTTATTTTTAAAAGAAACGGGTCGATTTTTAATCGGTTTGGTCTCGTTTTTATTGATGCTGATCACCGTTTCGGGACTGATTCTCATCATCAAACGACAAAAGACGTTCAAAGCATTTTTTGGAAAAATTCAGAAGGATTCTTGGGCGCAATATTTCCATGTGGTTTCTGGGCGATTATTGCTAATTCCAGTATTCATCATAGCATTGACAGGAACGTATTTGTTTATGCTTCGTTTCGATTGGATTCCAACGCAGGAAATTCCTGAAGCCGAAATAGGCGAAATTGTTGATCGTTCGGAAGAACAAATTCCTTTGAAGGATTTTGCAGTTTTCCAAACCATACATTTATCAGAAGTTGAAAAAGTGGAATTTCCATTTTTTGAAGATCCTGAAGAATTTTACAAACTGAAATTAAAGGATCGTGAAATTGTATTGGACCAATTTACGGGTGAGATTCTAAGCGAAACCGAGTATCCGCAAACCAAAATATGGGAAGATTGGAGCATGGATTTGCATACAGGTCGTACCAATTCCATCTGGGCCATTATTTTGGGAATCGCTTCGCTGAATATCTTGTTTTTCATTTATTCAGGTTTTGCCATAACTTTAAAAAGAACCAAAACCAAAATCCGAAATAAATTCAAATCCGCCGAAGCAGAAGTAATCATTTTGGTAGGTTCAGAAAATGGTACAACCTTACATTTCGCTCAGAAATTTCATCAACAATTATTGGACAAAAAGGTGAAATCCTATTTAACCGAAATGGATAAATACGAAATCTATCCAGCGGCTCAAAAAATCATTGTGATGACTTCGACGCATGGTTTGGGAGACGCGCCATCCAATGCCTTGAAATTTGAAAAACTTCTAACGAAAAACCCGCAACCGCAAAATGTGAAATTTTACGTTGTCGGATTTGGATCTAAATCCTACGAAGATTTCGCTGGTTATGCGGTAAAAGTGGACAATTGGTTAAGCAATCAATCATGGGCAGAAAGAGAAATCGAAGTGTTCAAAATCCATGATAAATCGGTCAATGAATTCTTGAATTGGGTGAAACTATGGAATGAAAAGACCGAATTGGACATCACAACTTCAGCTTCTGTTTATCAGATGAAACAACCGAAATTGAATTCATTCAAAGTGGTATCGGTAGGAAATCCGAAAAAAAATGGCGATGTATTCCAAGTTTTACTGGATACTCGACAAAAATTTGAATCGGGCGATATTTTGGCTATTTATCCAGGAGAGGAGCAAAAAGAACGTTTCTATTCGATTTCCAAATCAGGAAAACAGATCAAATTGGTGGTGAAATTCCATGAATTTGGATTGGGTTCACAGTTTCTGAAAAATCTGAAACTAGGTCAAATTCTAAAAGGAAGAGTTTTGGACAATCCATCTTTTCATTTCCCTAAACAAGCATCAAAAGTTGTTTTAGTTGGAAATGGAACCGGAATTGCTCCCTATTTAGGAATGGTTGAGGATAATAAAAACAAAGTGGAAACGCATGTGTATTGCGGATTTAGATACAACAATGAAACCTCAAAATCTTATGCAGATTTTCTTTCAACCCAGAAAGAAAAAGGTCATTTGAAGGATTTCCAATTTGCCTTTTCGCGTGAAGAAAATAAATGCTACGTCATGGATTTGATCAGAAAAGATGCAAAGTTTTTTGGAGAATTATTGATCAATAAGGGTTCGATTATGATTTGTGGTTCGCTTGCTATGCAGCAAGATGTAGAAGCTGTTTTGAATGAAGTGACGATGCAATATGTTGGCAAACCGCTTCAAGAATTCAAAGATTTAGGTCAAATTCAAACCGATTGTTATTAAATCAATTCCTATGAAATATTTCTGGATGATATTCTTGATGTCCATTGGAATTCAAGCCCAAGTCAAAGAAAGTCGTGATACGATTTTAATGGGAAGTCGTTTTAGCATTACAATCATCGACGAAAATCTAGAAAAGGCCAATCAACATATCGATTTAATTATTTCTGAAATTGTCCGAATCGAAGAAGCAATTTCCGATTGGAAACCAAGTTCTCAAGTATCCAAAGTCAATCAAAACGCAGGAATTCAGCCCGTAAAAGTAGATGAAGAAGTTTTTAATTTAACCAAACGAGCCCTTTATTTTTCTGAAATTTCCGATGGTGCATTTGACATCAGTTTCGCGGCGATGGAAAAAATTTATGATTACCAAGAAGGTTGGATGGAGGAATTTCCATCGGATTCCATTCGGTTAAAAGCCATCGAAAAAGTTGGGTATCAAAACATCGTTTTAGACGAAGTAGAGCAAACAATTTTTTTGAAACTTCCTGGAATGAAAATCGGATTTGGAGCAACTGGAAAAGGATATGCGGCTGATAAAGCAAAAGAATTTGCCCAGAGTTTAGGCATCCAAGCAGGAATCATCAATGCCTCTGGCGATATGGCTACTTGGGGAATGAATCTGAATAATGAATTTTGGAAAATTGGCGTTCAAAATCCGAGGAAACCTCAAAAACCATTGGATATTTTAAAGGTTCAAAATGCTGCTATGACAACTTCTGGTTCCTATGAGAAATTTGTTTTAATAGGTGATAAAAGATATTCGCACATCATCAATCCCAAAACAGGAATTCCTGCAATAGGATTGATTTCCGTAACGGTTATTGGCCCCAACGCAGAATTTGCCAATGGATTGAGCACTTCTATGATGGTTTTGGGTATGGAAGAGGGTTTAAGAGTACTAAAGGAATTTCCAGCGTATGCTTCTTTGATGATGACAGACGAAGGGGAATTAAAGCGTTCTTCCAATTATCGAAAAGTTAAGCGTAGTTTAAAAAAGGATTAGTCTCCCCCATTTGAAATTCGATTTGATGGAAAATAATCATGTAAATTTGTAAAAAATATAGAATCATGGCATTATCAGAAAAAGATTTGGAAAACATGGGAGAAATGATGGTTCAGAAATTTAAAACCATTTATGATCCTGAAATTCCAGTTGATATATACGAATTAGGTTTAATTTACGATGCATTTGTTAACGCAGAGGGTCAAGCCAAAGTTTTGATGACGTTGACTTCACCGAATTGTCCCGTTGCAGAATCTTTGCCGAATGAAGTGAGAACGAAAGTGGAAGAAATTGAAGGAATCACGGAAGCAGAAGTAGAAATTACATTTGATCCACCATGGGATCGAGATATGATGAGCGAGGAAGCTAAGTTTGAATTGGGTATGTTGTAAAAAATTCCTAATTTTCAAAAAATTAAACTTATGAATCCATTTGAACTTTTATCCCAGTTTTCATCCGTAATCTATATCTTCTTCGGAATCTTCATTTTGAGTATTTTGGGATTGTTTTTTATTGTCAAGCAACAAACAGCTGTGGTAGTAGAACGATTCGGAAAATTTCAAAGTGTCCGAAATGCAGGATTTCAATTAAAAATTCCTATTGTTGATCGAATTGCAGGAAAGATTTCCTTAAAAGTTCAACAATTGGATGTGGTGGTAGAAACCAAAACGAAAGACGATGTATTTGTCAAGATGAAAGTTTCGGTGCAATACATGGTCATCAAAGACAAAGTATATGAAGCTTTTTATAAGTTAGACAATCCATATGCACAGATTACATCCTACGTATTTGATGTTGTTCGTGCTGAGGTTCCAAAATTGCGATTGGACGATGTATTTGAGAAGAAAGATGACATTGCAATTGCCGTAAACCGTGAAGTGCAAGAAGCGATGAATACCTATGGTTACGATATCATCAAAACCTTGGTTACAGACATTGATCCAGACGAACAGGTGAAACATGCGATGAACCGTATCAATGCTTCGGAACGTGAAAAAGTAGCCGCTCAATATGAAGGAGATGCTCAACGTATTTTAATCGTAGAAAAAGCCAAAGCTGAAGCAGAAAGTAAACGTTTACAAGGTCAAGGTATTGCCGATCAAAGACGTGAAATTGCGAGAGGATTAGAAGAATCTGTCAATGTATTGAACAAAGTCGGAATCAATTCTCAAGAAGCATCTGCTTTGATCGTGGTTACCCAACATTATGATACCCTTCAGTCAATTGGATCTTTGAATAAATCGAATTTAATCTTATTGCCAAATTCACCTCATGCTGCAGGTGATATGCTAAATAATATGATTACTTCTTTTGCGGCTGCCAATCAGATTGGTGAGGAAATGAAAAAAAATAAAGAGTAACCCAATCTTTCAATTTAAAATACTTATCAATCTTTTGAGTTTTGACTCGAAGGGATAAAAATAACCTACATGAAATTAAAATTATTCACTCTTTATTTGCTCTTTTTTGGGTCAATTCTTAGCGCTCAAGAAATACTAAAAACCAATAAAACTATAGACACATCAGTTCTGTCGAATGATTTAATGGATAAAATGGCGGAGGAAACATGTGAATGCGTTAAAAAACTAGATTTTTCAGGAATGCCTCAAAATCAGATTGAAATGAATTTAGGCATGTGTATCTTACAAAGTATTAGCTCGAATAAAATTGAAGTTGAAAATCAATTAGGTGCATTTTCTATTACCTCTATCATGACGGAAGAATTTGGGGAAAAAATGGGTTTGCAAATGCTTTCATTTTGTTCAGATTTTTTCATCAATAATTTTGCAGATGAGTATATGAATGAGCAATATTTTTCAGAGCTTTCAGTCGAATTGGGCAAAATTAAATCCATTGAAAAAAAACAGTTCAATACAGTAAATTTACAAATGTATGATGGCTCAATCCTGAAATTTATTTGGTTATGGGATTTCGAAGGATCTGAAATTTTGACTAAAAATCAATTCAAAAATAAATGGATTAACATAATTTATTCGACAATTGAATTGTACGATCCAGAAATAAAAAAATATATTCCTTATCGTGTAATTGAAGGGATGTCCTTTGGCGAATAATTCTTTCTCATACGATCAATTCATAGTCGTTTGAAATGGATAATGGAGAAATTCAAATTCATTTCTTGCATGGAATTATAAACAAAAAGGAACAAATTAGCAATACAAAAGGGATGAAGAGATTTGTTCCTTTTTTTTGTGCTTCCATTTTCATGAAATTATTATTTGGATTTATAATAGATTATTACTTAGTGTGTTTCAAATGAAATTTTTACTAAATTGTGTCTAAATTAAAATCTTATTTTTATGAAAAAACATTTATTCTATTTGTCTTTATTGTTGGGCGGTTCTATGAGTTTTGCTCAAATGGCTGAATCGAGTGTAGGAGCAACTTTTGACAGTTCTGTACCAGAAGTTGTGGTGGAAGGAGTACAAGAAGGAACTCTTTATTCCAATGGTCCATACTACAATGTAGAAGGAAGTCCAAACGTAAGTTTGTTGGAAAATTCAACTTTAGGTATGACAACTTTAGGAGCTGGGGCTTCAAATGCAACTGGATTTTTAGTGGCAGATGATTGGGAAGTAACAGAACCCGTAAGTGTAGAAAGTTTCCAATTTTATACCTATCAAACAGGTTCTACAACAGCTTCAACGATTAATTTTGTTTCTGTAACCATTTACGATGGTGAACCTGGAGCGGGAGGAAATATCATTTACGGAGATGAATTCGAAAACTTCTATGCAACATCCGATTTTACAGGTGCTTATAGAAGAGCGGAAACTTCGCCGAGCGACAACACAAGACCCATTATGATTGTTACAGCTGAAACTCCAGACTTAGTTTTGCAACCAGGAACTTATTGGATTGCTTTTAACTTTGGTGGAACATTAGCTTCTGGGCCTTGGGCTCCTCCAATTGCTATCTTAGGTGAATTGAATACAGGAAATGCAAAACAATTTAATCCTGATACAGCTTCTTGGGCTAACTTAGAAGATGGAGGGTCATTTACTCAACTAGGTTTGCCTTTTGAAGTAAACGGTGAAACATTAGCAGCAGTTAATGATATGTCTTCAAATTCTATCAAAATTTATCCAAACCCAGTGACCAATATGTTGAATATTTCTTCGAAAGGAAACATTCAAGATGTTAGCATTATGAACATGAGTGGACAAGTTGTCTTGAAGTCAACAGATTCACAAATTAATGTTAGTTCATTAGCGAAAGGAGCTTATTTGGTAAGAGCTACAGTTGACGGAAAAGTGAAAACAACTAAATTTGTCAAAAAATAATTGAATTTATTTCAGAGTAATGCCGAGTTCTAACTCGGCATTTTTTATTTCCATTTATAAGATTGAATTCTTTTAATTGAATAATTCAAGCAGAAAATTCTTTTTCTAACAAATTTTTGTGGATTGGAATTGCCTTTTCAAATCATTGCCAAAGGCCAAATTTTCACTAAATTTGAATCATGTCCAATTTACCCGAAAATATTCTAAAAAATCGAAATATTCTGCCAACTGCCATGCGTTTGTTGGTGTTGAAGAAATTTCAACAAACCGAACATGCTTTAAGTTTAACGGAATTAGAATCCGAATTGGATACTGCCGATAAAACAACGCTGTATCGAACCCTCAAAACTTTTGAGAAAAATAAATTGGTGCATAGCATCGAAGATGGTTCCGGAATTTCCAAATATGCATTGTGTGATTTGTCTTGCGAATGTCTTCCAGAACAAGCGCATATTCACTTTCATTGTATGAATTGTAACGAAACTTTTTGTGTGAAAGACCAGCCCATACCAAGCATTCAATTGACGAATTCTTTCAAAGTTTCCGAAGTGAATTTGATGCTAAAAGGAATTTGCGAAAATTGTCAGAAAAGAGCATGAAGTAAACTTTGCAATAGAATTGCAAACGATCTCTTCTAATTTTGGTGAAAAATCAATCATAATGGGAAATCAATGTTGCTCAACAGAAGATAAAATTCAATTAAAACAAAACCAAGAACATAATGATCACGATGGACATGATCACGACCATGGCGATGCCTCTTCGTTCAAAACCTATATTCCAGCAATTCTAAGCTTGGTGTTGTTATTGTCCGGAATCGCGATGGATTATTTTGATCAACCTGCCTTTTTTCAAAATGAAACCGTTCGAATTATTTGGTATACGATTGCTTATTTACCCGTGGCTTTTCCTGTGATCAAAGAAGCATTTCAAACCATTGCCAAAGGCGAATTTTTCACGGAATTTACCTTAATGACCGTTGCGACAATCGGTGCGTTCATTTTAGGCGAATATCCAGAAGGAGTTGCGGTAATGTTGTTTTATGCCGTTGGCGAACTTTTTCAAAATGCCGCAGTAGAAAAAGCGAAACGAAACATTCAAGCTCTATTAGACGTTCGTCCGGAAGAGGTAAACGTTTTTCGAAACAACCAATGGGAAGTAATTCATCCCGAAAAGGTGGAAATTGGAGAGAAAATTCAAATCAAAGTCGGCGAAAAAGTTCCTTTGGATGGCGTGATGTTATCTGAAGTTTCGAGTTTTAATACCGCTGCATTAACAGGTGAAAGTAAACCAACTTCGATTAAAAAAGACGAAACTGTTTTGGCAGGAATGCTCAATTTGGAGAAAGTGGTAGAAGTTCAGGTAACCAAAAAATTTGACGATAGTTCCTTGGCGAAAATCCTTCAATTGGTGCAAGAAGCCAATTCGCGAAAAGCGCCTACCGAATTATTCATCCGAAAGTTCGCCAAAATCTATACACCGATTGTCTTTGCTTTAGCCGTTCTAATTATCATTTTGCCGTATTTCTTTGTTCAAAATTATGAATTCAATACTTGGTTTTATCGTGCTTTGGTCTTTCTAGTGATATCTTGTCCGTGTGCTTTGGTGATTTCGATTCCGTTGGGCTATTTTGGAGGAATTGGCGCAGCATCACGAAACGGAATTTTAGTCAAAGGTTCTAATTTCTTAGATCTTTTGGCGAAAGTCAATACGATTGTGATGGACAAAACCGGAACTTTAACGGAAGGTGTTTTTGAAGTTCAAACCATTCAACCCAATGGAATTTCAGAATCGGAATTTTTGGAAACGGTTGCTGCTTTGGAGAAAAACTCTACGCATCCGATTGCCAAGGCGATTGTGGACTTTCATCCGACTAAAACTTCAGCTGAAAATGTAGAAGAAATTTCCGGCCACGGATTGAAAGGAAAGGTAAACGGAAAAGAAGTTCTGGCAGGAAATGGTAAACTGATGAAGAAATTTGGGATTTCCTATGATGCCCAAATCGATGAAATTGTGGAAAGCATTGTATTGGTAGGAATCGATGGGAAATTTGCAGGATATATCACGATTGCCGATAAAATCAAAGAAGATGCCGCCAATTCCATTCAACTGATGAAAGAAAATGGTGTGCAACAAACTTTGATGTTAAGTGGTGACAAAGACTCGATTGTTCAAAAAGTTGCAAAAGAATTGAACATTACAAATGCTTTCGGAGGATTATTGCCCGAAGGGAAAGTGGAAAAATTAGAAGAATTAAAACGAAATCCAGAAAATGTGATCGCTTTTGTAGGCGATGGAATCAACGATGCGCCAGTTTTGGCATTGGCCGATGTAGGAATCGCAATGGGCGGAATGGGTTCTGATGTCGCAATTGAAACAGCCGATGTCATTATTCAAACCGATCAACCTTCCAAAATTCCGATGGCGATGAAAATCGGTCGGAAAACCAAACAAATCGTCATTCAGAATATTGCCTTGGCATTTGGTGTAAAAGTTATTGTTTTGATTCTAGGTGCGGGCGGCTTGGCCACAATGTGGGAAGCGGTTTTCGCGGATGTGGGTGTTGCTTTCTTAGCGATTTTAAATGCAATTCGAATTCAGCGTATGAATTTCTAAATAAATAGTTGATTTCATTTTTTCCAAACCGAATTAGCCATTAAATTTGCCTAACACAAATTATACAAACTTCATTTATGAAAATCTGGGACAAAGGATTCTCCGTTAACGACAAAATCGAAAAATTTACTGTAGGAAAAGACCGAATTTTAGACGGTTATTTAGCGAAATACGATGCAATCGCATCAAAAGCGCAAGCCAATATGTTGGCCAAAGTTGGGATTATTTCCAATGAAGATAATGCGAAATTGCAAGTTGCACTAGACGAAATTTTGGTTTTAATCGACAATGGAAATTTCGAAATCGATGAATCTTACGAAGATATTCATTCCAAAATCGAAGCGGAATTGATCATCAAAACGGGCGATGCTGGAAAAATGATTCATACCGCTCGTTCGAGAAATGACCAAGTTTTGGTAGCGATTCAATTGTTTTTACGCGAATATTTGGGTGAAACCAAAGCCAAAATTTTGGAATTGATCGACATTATGGTTCAAAAAGCGGAAGAGCACCAAAACGATTTGATGCCTGGTTATACGCATTTCCAAGCCGCTATGCCAAGTAGTTTCGGGATGTGGTTTTCGGCTTATGCAGAAAATTTATTGTCGGACTTGTACTTCTTCGATGCAGCGTACAAAGTAGCTGACCAAAATCCGCTTGGTTCAGGTGCCGGATTTGGAACAAGTTTCCCAATTGACAGAAAAGCAACCACTGAAGAATTAGGATTTGGTGAAATGGCCGTAAGTGCGGTTGGAGCTCAAATGTTACGTGGAAAAACCGAAAAGTCGACTGCGGTTGCGATCTCAATGGTTTCGGGAACGCTTTCCAAAATGTCCTACGATTTGGTGATGTACAACAGCCAAGATATGGGCTTTGTGAAATTGCCGAAAGAAATGACCACTGGTTCGTCGATTATGCCGCATAAGAAAAATCCAGATGTTTTCGAATTGACACGTGCACATTGCAACCGTTTACAAGGATTACCCAACGATATTATTTTAACGATTAACAATCTTCCGTCAGGGTATCACCGTGATTTTCAGATTTTGAAAGAAATATTGTTCGAACCGATGGTTCAATTCAACGATATTTTGGATATATTGATTTTTGCTTTGCCGCAAATTCAAATCACCGACGGATTTATGGATCAAGAAAAATACGATTCCATTTATACGGTTGAAAACATCAACCATTTGTTGCAAACCGGAACTTCTTTCCGCGATGCATACAAAATTGTAGGAATTTCTGTGGACGATGGAACCTATGTTCCACACAAGGAATTCAAAACTTCTCACATTGGAAGTATTCACAATTTAGGATTGGAGGAAATCAAGGAAAAAATCAAACGATACAAAGGATAAAATTCTGAAATGAATTCAAACCTCACAGGTTTTCAAAACCTGTGAGGTTTTTTTATAACCCAAAATCCAAAGCAATTTGATCTTTTTTGGATAATATATATTCTTGAATTTGTTTACTTTCTCGACTATCTTTTTTGGATTCATTTCCTGAAAAATTCACTACAATAGAATCGTTTTCTTTTTCGAAGATAATCTGATTAGGATAAGCGATTTCTGAATTTTCAAATATTATTTTGCTGTCAGCTAATTCCTTAATTTGGTAAGGAATCAATTCTTTTTTGGTTTGAACTTCCAAATATTTTAAAGGTGAACCAACTTCATACGCAACCGATTTCTCCGCCATATTTCCCAATCTTCTAGCATCCATTTCTTTGTTTCTTAAAATATAATTCCCTTCTTTCTTTGCAGGCGTTTCACCACGAAAGGCAATGATTTCTTGTTGGGAATCTTGCATTTGAACTTTGGATTCTTTCGCCATCGCAGGAGCTGGTGCACTAATTTCCATTGCTTCCTCGTAAATAGGAGAAGGTTCAGGTTCAGAAACTGCTTTTAATTCTTGCAAAGGAGTATCCATTTTTTTGGATTTGATTTCCAAAGGTTCATTTTCAATAATATCAGGTGCAGTTGAATGCGTTTTTGTCGTGGCAATTTGATCTTTCTTTTCTTCCAATTGGTCCAAAATTTCCGTTGCAGCTTCAGGTGTCATTTCAACTTCTTCTAAAGCAATAGATGTTGAATTTACCGTTTGGTCTGGCGAATAATTTTGGTTGATGAGAATAAATCCGGCAAGTGAAATTCCCACAACCGCACAAGCTGCCACTGCATATTTCCAACCATTCGATTTCTTTTTGGAAATATTTGGTCGTTCATCCAATCGTTCTTCAATTCTATCCCAAATTAAATCGCGCGGTTTTTCATCCAAACCGTGTTGATTCTCTCGGAACAAATCTTCTATGGGATCATTTGTGCTCATGAGGATTGGGATTGATTAATTCCATATTCGTTCAACAATACTTTTAATTTCTCTTTGGCTAAATTCAATTGCGACTTCGAAGTTCCTTCAGAAATCCCCAATTGTTCAGCAATTTCGTTGTGTTTATATCCTTCAATTACATAAAGATTAAAAACAGTTCGACATCCGGTTGGTAAAAAGTCCAACAATTTCAAAATATCTTGCTCATACAAATTCTCCAAAGCCGAAGCTTCTTTCTGAGGTTGAATGTTCGATGTTTCCAAATAAATGGTAAAATCTTGCTTTTTACGAAGTTCCATTAAACATTCGTTGACAAAAATTCGTTGCATCCATCCTTCAAAATTTCCTTTTCCTTCGTAGGAATCGATATGATCAAATATTTTCAAAAATCCTTTCACCAGTACATCTTCTGCGAGTTCAACATTCTTCAAATACCGTTTGCATACACCAAAATAGCGTGCACTATACTTCTCGTATAGCTGTTTTTGCACAATCCGATCGCGGCGTTTGCAACCTTGTATGTAGTCCACTTCTTTCAGATGTTTCTTTTTTCTATTGTTAAAGATGCAACTTTTTTAGAAAGGGTTGGTTGAGTGGTAAAAAAAAATATTTATTCCTGGATTTGCGAGGGAAAACGACGAGGTACTTATTCTACCATCTCCTAATTGATTAGAAACGAATTGAATTGGTCATTTTTAAAAACACTAGAATAATTTGAATTTCAATTAAGAATCTTCATTGTCAAAATGATAAAATTTGAAGATTTTTTAGAGAATTTGCTAAATCTTTACATATAATTTTATAATGATTCTAAATTATTGAATAATAACTAAAAATGATTCGGCGATTTCCGTTATTTTTCTTTTGATTGATGTAATTTTGCGCCAAATTTCAACCGATTGAGTTTTATTGATTTAATCGATTATTAGAAAGACTTTCAGGGACTTATTCCAGAAAGTGTTTTTGAAATTAAATTTTTACGGTTGACCAATCAACCATTCATTTAAAAGTTTAGATAGAATTATGAGCCTTTATCAGGAATACATCAAAGAAATTGAAGAAAGAAAATTAGAAGGTTTACATCCGAAACCAATTGATAGCGCTGAATTACTAAGCGAAATTATTGCCCAAATCAAAGATACAAGCAATGTCTATCGACAAGATTCTTTAGAATTATTTATCTACAATACACTTCCAGGAACGACTTCCGCGGCATCAGCCAAAGCAGCGTTTTTGAAAGAAATCATTTTAGGACAAGAAGTAGTTGCTGAAATCACACCCGATTTTGCGTTTGAATTATTATCGCATATGAAAGGTGGACCATCTATTTCGGTTTTATTGGATTTGGCTTTGGGTGAAAATGCAGAAATCGCAACTCAAGCAGGAGAAGTTTTGAAAACCCAAGTTTTCTTATACGATGCCGATACGGCTCGTTTGAAAGCGGCTTATGAAGCAGGAAATGCAGTAGCAAAATCGATTTTAGAAAGCTATGCAAACGCAGAATTCTTCACCAAATTACCTGAAGTCCCTGCAGAAATAAAAGTCGTTACTTACATTGCCGCAGAAGGAGATATTTCAACCGATTTACTATCGCCAGGAAACCAAGCGCATTCTCGTTCTGACCGTGAATTGCACGGAAAATGTATGATTACTCCAGCTGCGCAAGAAGAAATCAAAGCTTTGCAAGCCCAACATCCAGATGCTTCTGTGATGTTAATCGCCGAAAAAGGAACAATGGGAGTTGGTTCTTCTCGTATGTCAGGAGTAAACAACGTAGCGCTTTGGACTGGTAAAAAAGCTAGTCCGTACATTCCATTTGTGAACATCGCACCAATCGTAGCAGGTACAAACGGAATTTCTCCAATTTTCTTAACGACAGTTGATGTGACCGGAGGAATTGGAATCGACTTGAAAAACTGGAAAAAGAAAGTTGACGAAAATGGAAATGTGGTATTGAACGAAAACGGTGATCCAATTTTGGAACAAGTTTATTCGGTTGAAACAGGAACTATTTTAACCATCAATACCCAAACCAAAAAATTATACAAAGGAGAAGAAGAATTGATCGATATCGCGCGTTCATTGACTCCTCAAAAAATGGAATTCATCAAAGCGGGTGGTTCCTATGCCATCGTATTTGGTAAGAAAATCCAAACATTTGCTGCAGAAACTTTAGGAATTCAAGCTCCAACAGTTTTTGCTCCAGCAAAAGAAGTTTCCATTGAAGGGCAAGGATTAACTGCAGTTGAGAAAATCTTCAACAAAAATGCGGTAGGCGTAACACCAGGTAAAGTTTTACACGCAGGATCTGACGTTCGAGTAAAAGTGAACATCGTAGGATCTCAAGATACAACCGGATTGATGACAGCGCAAGAATTGGAAGCAATGGCAGCGACTGTTATTTCTCCAACTGTCGATGGAGCTTATCAGTCTGGATGTCATACCGCATCGGTTTGGGACAAAAAAGCACAAGCCAACATCCCGAAATTGATGAAATTTATGAACGATTTCGGTGTGATTACCGCACGTGACCCAAAAGGGAATTATCACTCAATGACCGATGTAATCCACAAAGTATTGAACGATATCACCATCGATGAATGGGCAATCATCATCGGAGGAGATTCACATACACGTATGTCCAAAGGAGTTGCTTTTGGAGCAGATTCAGGAACCGTAGCTTTGGCTTTGGCAACTGGAGAAGCAGCAATGCCAATTCCAGAATCTGTAAAAGTGACGTTCAAAGGTCAGATGAAAGAACATATGGATTTCCGTGATGTAGTTCACGCTACCCAACAACAAATGTTGAAACAATTCGCAGGTGAAAACGTATTCCAAGGTCGTATCATCGAAGTTCACATCGGAACTTTATTGGCTGATCAAGCCTTTACGTTCACCGACTGGACAGCAGAAATGAAAGCAAAAGCTTCTATCTGTATTTCTCAAGACGAAACCTTGATTCAATCTTTGGAAATCGCGAAATCACGTATTCAAGTGATGATTGACAAAGGAATGGATAACCACAACCAAGTTCTTCAAGGATTGATTGACAAAGCAAACCAACGTATCGAGGAAATTAAATCAGGCGTAAAACCTGCTTTGCAACCCGATGCAAATGCAAAATATTACAAAGAAGTTGTCATCGATTTGGACATCATCGAAGAACCGATGATTGCCGATCCAGACGTACACAACGAAGACGTTTCAAAACGTTATACCCACGATACCATTCGTGAATTATCGTTCTACGGTGGCGACAAAAAAGTCGATTTAGGTTTCGTCGGATCTTGTATGGTGCACAAAGACGACTTGAAAATCGTTTCGCAAATGTTGAAAAACATTGAAGCCGAAAAAGGAGAAGTGAAATTCAACGCGCCATTGGTCGTTGCTGCGCCTACCTACAATATCATTGACGAATTGAAAGCCGAAGGAGATTGGGAAATGTTGCAAAAATATTCCGGATTTGAGTTCAGTGATTTGTTGCCAAAATCCGAAGCACGTACCCAATACGAAAACATTATGTACTTGGAGCGTCCCGGCTGTAACCTTTGTATGGGGAACCAGGAAAAAGCCGAAAAAGGTGACACCGTGATGGCGACTTCCACGCGTTTGTTCCAAGGTCGTGTGGTAGAAGACAGAGACGGTAAAAAAGGCGAATCCTTGTTGGCTTCCACGCCAGTAGTCGTTTTATCGGCTATTTTAGGTCGCATTCCAACGATGGACGAATATAAAAACGCCGTTGCAGGAATCAACTTGACGAAGTTCAAACCGATTTCAATGAATTAATCAAAAGATAAATAATACAATACAAAGAGGTCAATCATTCTGGTTGATCTCTTTTTTTATTGGGGCGACTCCCGTTGCGATTCATTGCGAGGAACGAAGCAATCTGTGGAATCATCGCAACGGGACCGCGCTGTCCGTTGCAAGTCCTCGTTCGCCAATAAATTTAGATATAACCAAAAATTTCGGGAGTGCTCACTGTGGGCTTTCCACTGCCATCGCTGCCGCGAGATTCCTTAAAATAAAATAAAACGGTTATTTCGTATTTAAACACAGATTATTATTCGACTTCTCCGAAGTCGGGAATCTGCATCTTTCTTATTCCTACAGCTATTTGACTTCTCCGAAGTCAAAATATAATGTTGGAAAATTTATGTTTATCCAATCCTCATCTCGGAGATATACTAAAGCCATTGCAATCCGAAGCCAATTTTAAATTTTATGATTATCAAATCCTCATCTCGGAGAGATGAAATAGCTGTAAAATTATATGATTAGGAAAAAGAGACTGTCTTTTGAGACAGCCTCATCGATTAAACCAAAATATCCAACGAATAAATTGAATGAATCACAGATTTTTATTCGACTTCTCCGAAGTCAATCTTAAATGTTGAATAGATTAAAAGGTTGATGATTTTACAATAATCCTAATCTCGGAGAGATGACAAAGCCATTGGAAAATTTAATGTGGTAAAAGCAATCTCTCCGAAGCCAATTTTAAATTTTATGATTATCAAAACCTCATCTCGGAGAGATGAAATAGCTGTAGAATTATATGATTAGGAAAAATCGACTTCAAAGAAGTCGTATCGATTCAACCAAAATATCCAACGAATAAATTGAATGAATCACAGATTTTTATTTGACTTCTCCGAAGTCAATCTTAAATGTTGAATAGATTAAAAGGTTGATGATTTTACAATAATCCTCATCTCGGAGATATACTAAAGCCATTGCAATCCGAAGCCAATTTTAAATTTTATGATTATCAAATCCT
Organism: Moheibacter stercoris; assembly: GCF_040545805.1. Classification (NCBI taxonomy): domain Bacteria; kingdom Pseudomonadati; phylum Bacteroidota; class Flavobacteriia; order Flavobacteriales; family Weeksellaceae; genus Moheibacter; species Moheibacter stercoris. The sequence continues at coordinate 96,160 of NZ_JBEPMO010000004.1, read as the reverse complement.
CATCTCGGAGAGATGAAATAGCTGTAGAATTATATGATTAGGAAAAATCGACTTCAAAGAAGTCGTATCGATTCAACCAAAATATCCAACGAATAAATTGAATGAATCACAGATTTTTATTCGACTTCTCCGAAGTCAATCTTAAATGTTGTAAATTTATGATTATCAAATCCTCATCTCGGAGAGATGAAATAGCTGTAGCGAAATAGGTTGTTTGAAAATACGACTTCAGAGAAGTCGTATACATTTAACTTTTTATGAAGAAAAAATTCATCTATTCTTCAAATACTTTTGCCTAACTTGGATTCAAAATCCAAAAAATAGAACAATGAGCATACAAAAAGCATTAGCGAGTGAAATTCATCACGAAACAGAAAACACCATTCGCATTTTAAAAGTCTTACCAGAAGATAAATGGGATTTCAAACCCCACGAAAAATCAATGACCTTAGGCGAATTGGCCAACCACGTTCTAGAACTACACGGATGGGTTTCTTTTGTATTTACCAAAGACACTTTTGATTTCCATACCGATTATATTCCCTCAAAATTCCAAACGGTAGCCGAAATGTTAGCGAAATTGGAAGAAATGAAAAACGAAAACTTAGCCGTAATTTCCAATTTATCCGAAGAAAATTATTTATCGAATTGGGCATTAAAATCTGGGGAACATACCATTATGGAAGCGCCTAAAGCAGCTGCTTATCGTTTCGTGATTACGAACCATTTAGTTCATCATAGAGGGCAATTAACGGTGTATTTGCGTATGTTAGATGTTCCACTTCCAGGGATTTATGGTCCATCGGCTGACGAAAAGCAATCTTAAAAAAATTAAAATTTCAATTCATTTAGAAAGAATTTAAATAAGCCTTCTTAACATTTAGCTAAGAATGAGAATTGGGAATATTGCGTAAATTGTATGTTTGTTTAACAACTTAAAGAATTTAAATACTATGGCATTTGATATAGAAATGATCAAAGGGGTTTACCAACAAATGAGAGAACGTGTGGACAAAGCACGTGAAGTGGTTGGTCGTCCTTTAACCTATTCAGAAAAGATTTTATACGCACATTTGTTCGATGGAATGGCTACACAAGCTTACCAAAGAGGAGAGTCTTATGTAGATTTTGCTCCAGACCGTGTAGCGATGCAAGATGCAACGGCTCAGATGGCTTTGTTGCAATTTATGCAAGCAGGAAAGACAAAAACAGCGGTTCCTTCAACCGTGCATTGTGATCACTTGATTCAAGCAAAAGTAGGAGCCAAAGCCGATTTGCAAGATGCCATCCATAAATCTTCTGAAGTTTTTAATTTCTTGGAATCGGTTTCCAACAAATATGGAATCGGATTCTGGCAACCCGGTGCAGGAATCATTCACCAAGTGGTGTTGGAAAATTATGCTTTCCCAGGTGGAATGATGATTGGTACCGACTCGCATACGCCTAACGCAGGTGGATTGGGAATGGTGGCCATCGGAGTGGGTGGAGCTGACGCGGTCGATGTGATGGCGGGAATGGCTTGGGAATTGAAAATGCCAAAATTAATTGGAGTGAAACTAACCGGAAAATTAAACGGTTGGTCTTCTCCTAAAGATGTCATATTGGAAGTTGCTGGTTTATTAACCGTGAAAGGTGGAACCGGTGCGATTGTCGAATATTTTGGTGATGGCGCGGAATCTCTTTCCGCTACCGGAAAAGGAACCATTTGTAATATGGGTGCAGAAATTGGTGCAACAACTTCGATTTTTGCCTATGACGATGCTTCCGAACGTTATTTGCGTTCAACCGATCGCAACGATGTAGCCGATGCTGCCAATGAATTAAGAGAGTATCTACGTTCCGATCAAGAAGTGTACAATGATCCAGAAAGATTCTATGACCAATTGATTACGATTGATTTGGATAAATTGGAACCAAGATTAAACGGTCCTTTCACGCCCGATTTGATGACGCCTGTTTCCAAAATGAAGGAAATTGCGGGAATCAATGGATGGCCAATGACGGTAGAATGGGGATTAATTGGTTCCTGTACGAATTCTTCTTACGAAGACCTTTCGAGAGCTTCTTCCATTGCCAAACAAGCGGTGGAAAAAGGATTAGAAACCAAAGCAAGTTTTGGAATCAATCCGGGATCGGAACAAGTTCGTTATACGGCGGAACGTGATGGAATTTTAAAACCTTTCAATGATCTCGATGCGGTCATTTTCACCAATGCCTGTGGACCTTGTATTGGGCAATGGGACAGAGAAGGAGCCGACAAAGAAGAAAAAAATACCATCGTGCATTCGTTTAACCGAAACTTTAAAAAACGTGCCGATGGAAATCCGAATACCTATGCATTTGTAACTTCACCCGAAATGGTGGCTGCGATTGCCATAGCAGGAAGATTGGATTTCAATCCGATGACCGATACATTGACCAATAAAAACGGAGAACAAGTCAAATTAGATCCGCCAGTGGGAGATGAACTTCCATCAAAAGGTTTTTCATACGAAGACAATGGATACCAAGAACCCGTTGCCGATGGGTCAAGCGTACAAGTTGTAGTAAAACCCGATTCGGAGCGTTTGCAATTATTGGAAAGTTTCCCTGCTTGGAGCGGTCAGAATATTATGGGCGCCAAATTATTGATCAAAGCATTTGGGAAATGTACAACCGACCATATTTCCATGGCGGGACCTTGGTTACGTTTCCGTGGTCATTTGGACAATATTTCCAATAATACCTTGACAGGTGCCGTAAATGCTTTCAACCAAGAAACAAATAAAGTATTGAATACCTTGACAGGCGAATACGGTGCTGTTCCAGATGTGGCGCGTGCGTACAAAGCCGCAGGTGTTCCAACGGTAGTCGTAGGTGACGAAAACTATGGGGAAGGTTCTTCCCGTGAACACGCAGCGATGCAGCCTCGTCATTTGGGAACAGTTGCGGTATTGGTTCGATCTTTTGCACGTATCCACGAAACCAATTTGAAAAAACAAGGAATGTTGGCGTTGACCTTTGCGGACAAAGCGGATTACGACAAGATTCAAGAAGCCGATACGTTTAACTTCATCGATTTAACCGAATTTGCACCTGGAAAACCTTTGACCATTGAATTGGTTCATGCCGATGGATCAAAAGATTTGATCAAAGCAAATCATACCTACAATGCTGCACAAATCGAATGGTTCAAAGCAGGTTCAGCCTTGAATTTGATTAAAAAACAACAAGCTTAGTAGTAAGTATTAAGTACAAAGTATCAAGTAGTAAGATTTGCTTGATATTAAATACAAAAACATTTATAAAATTGTAAATCCCGTTGGTGAAAGCCAGCGGGATTTTTTGTTTTAATACGTATATTGTTGCTATTTAGAACTTAACTAGCGCTCGTTTGAGCGATAGCGGAAACGAGTGTTAGAGTTAGAAAGCGTTTGCAACGCAAAATAAAATAGCATTATGCAAATTTATATAATTTTGAAAAGTCTGCGTTAAAGACTTAGTAAAAATAGACACGCGTTGCAAACGCGCGCCAGAGGGGGGCGGCTGGTGCAGCCTATGATAATTCACAAGCACAACAAGCATTTAGATCTACAAATAATGGTTCAGTTATAAAACCTCAATTATAATGAAAATTTACTATTATATATTTTATCAATTATATAAATTTTGGGAAATTGTATCAATTCCAAGATTCTGGAGTGATTATAAAGCTATCATATCAATTTGTGCAATAGAAATATGGCTGATAGCATCTGTTGTTAAATTTTTTTATATTGAATATTTTATAAACTTTTCTTATATATATTTATTGCCCTTAATTATTTATCTAGTGGTCTTTAATTTCACTTTATTTCATAAAAAAAAAGCTTGTAATAAATATTTTAATGAATTTGAAAAAATACCAAAATTTAAAAATATTATTGGAACTATTATAGTATGGTTATTAATAATAACCGTATTAATAGTTTACTTTTTGTCTTCATATAAATTACAAAATAGGTAGAGGGTAGTGTTGTAGGCTCCCTTTATTGACATAAAGGCAAATGATGGAGAAATTAAATAGAATTAACCAACTGAAATGGAACAGATTAGAAAAACATCATATAGTACAAGTAATTCTGTATCAAATGATTCAAAAATTCGAATCGATCTGCGTAGAAAACACATGCTTCTATGAAGCAAGAATTTGTAAGGATTAATAGAAAAAAAATATATTTGTCTGGTCTAATATTTTAGACAGATATGATAAAAGAATTGTTCTTTGTTGAATTGATATCACGGACGATGACGAAAGTAATTGGCTTGATTATACGCAAACAGGTTTAGATATTGTTGGATTGATTCCTGGATTTGGTGAAGTGGCTGATGGTATAAATGCTCTTATTTATCTTGGTAGAGGAGATTATCTTAATGCTTCTTTAAGCGCTGGAGCTATGATGCCATTTGCAGGCTATGCAGCCACTGGAGCTAAGTTTGCAAATAAGGCCGCTAATATGGGAGCTAAGTTGCCAGTAGGTAGAAGTGGTAATGTATTAGAAGAATTTACGAAGGGTGTTACTCGAAATACATCTACAACTATTAATGGAACCAAGTTTACAGGTCACGCACTTGACCAGATGCAGAATAGAGGGGTAATTTCACCTACTGCTGTTTTGGATGTAATTAAAAATCCAGGGAGAGTATTGGAGGGTAACACGCCAGACACTTCTGTGTTCTTAAGGGATAATTTAAAGGTAATTACAAATAAATCAGGTGATGTAATAAGCGTTATATGGCAATAGATTTAATATGATACTAAAAGGAGATATAGGGTATTTAGAACTTGAGGTTTTAACCAATAAAATATCGGGATCTGATGATTTTTGGGAAGAAAATTGGCTTTATACTTCTGTTAAAGGCAATTTTCCTGGATTTACAGCAAACTATGATTGTAACCTGCGAACGGACGATTTGAAAAGATGCTATAATGATGTTATAGGCTTGATAAATGGTATTACAAATAATGCAAAACTTACTACTTTGGAAGAAGGAATTGAACTTTCTTTTCAAAAAGATAAATTTGGGAGTATCCAAGTGAGCGGAAAGTTGACAGCTACAGATTTGACAAGATGTTGTTTAGAATTTACTTTTGTTACAGATATTCAGACTGTAATAAGTTTTAATTCCCAGCTTCACAAAATACTTATTGAATATCCGATTATAGGTAAACCGTAAAATTACAAAATCTCTCACTTGGGAGTGTGTTGTTTGTGTAGAACACAACACAAAATCAGCGGGATTTTCTATTTCGTCGATAAATTATTGCCAATCGTCGACACATAACTGATTTTTCTCATATTTTATAAAGTTTAGCACGGATTTGGTATTAGTTGGTTTAAGTTTCAAAAGAAGGTTTGTCAAATGAAAAATGGAAACACAAAACTTCGATGAACGAAACCATAAAATTTAGAAAAGATGAAAACATTTAAATTCTTTTTAGGCGCATTCACCATCATGGCGAGTTCAATTTTGGTCGATGCACAAGTTCGATCTACTGGAAATTCCAACAGAGGAAATTCAGACAAAGCGACCGTGACTCAAACACCAAGTCGTTCTACTCAAACTGCTCCTGTTAGAACTGCTCCTAATTCGAATTCATCTATTCGTAGCAATGATTCGTCTGTAAAGACGCAGCCTACAAGAACAACCCAACCGGCAGTAGCAACGCAGCCGACTCGTTCAACCAATAGCAATGTTCGTACAGAGCCAACTCGCGCAACGCAAGAAACAAGAAGCATTCGTTCTTCTGAAAATACAGTGAAACCAGTTCGTGCAACACAAAATGGGAATACTTCTCAGAGCGTACGTAACAATAGCACCAAATCAGAAGAAATCAGAACAGTTCGCGTAGAACAAGTGCCAAAAGCAGAAACCTTTGAGCGTAGATCGGTTCGATATGAAAACAATAACAACAATTCCGATGGTGTGATTTATTTGTCAAACAATCGTCGTGAGCATGTTCACAAAGTGAAATACAATCAACACGATTATTATATGGACAACGGGTATTACTATCAATGGTACAACAACAATTACCGTTTGATTCCAGCGCCAATCGGATTTAGAATGAGCTCTTTGCCATACGGATATCACAATATGTACATTGGAGGAACGAATTATTACTACTTCAATGGAACCTATTACAACTATTACGATAATTATTATCACGTAGTTCAGCCACCGATGGGAGCGATTGTATACGATTTACCGATGTATGCGCAAAGAATTTTCATCAACGGTCGTAAATACTACGAATACTTTGGAGTCGTTTACAAACGAATTCATTATTACGGAGAAAGAGTGTATCAAGTAGTTGGATACCTAAATTAGAATAGAAGTTTATAACATTACGTGAAAACCCGGCGATTGTCGGGTTTTTTTATATCGAATGAATTTTTTGCGTTTTCTTGGAACGAATTCCTAGCACCAAATAACTGATCAGTCCGAACAAAACAGCCGAAACACTAGCCAAAATTAAACTACCAACGAAATATTCAGCCAAATGAGTCGTGATGTATTCTTTGTAGGATTCGATGGCGTTCCATTGAAATTTGTTGAGTTTAGGCGTTCCCAAAAAGAAATTTCCAATGCTCAAAGAAGCATAAATAATCAATGGGATCATCGGTGGAATGCTAACATTGGAAAAGGCAAAAGCAATCAATTTGTTCAATCGTAAAACATAAGCCAAAAACAAAACAATCACGGTTTGAAATCCCCAAAGTGGCGCAATGCCAATGAAAACTCCTAACGCAACCGATAAGGATTTCTTCAAGTTCGAATCTTCGCTATGCAAAAGATCTTCTAAAAAAAAACGTTTGAAACCTTTCTCCTGGAACTTTCGGAAGTAATCTCTGGGTTTGATGTACAACAAGGTAATCAATACCAAATAGGTATTCAAAATGCTAATTCGTGTGAAATCTTTGAACGGTCTGAAATGCGAAACTCTTTCTGATTCGTCATACAAAACTTGGATCGGAACATTTTTGACCGGAATTCCTGCCCAAGCTGCTTTGACGATGACTTCAATTTCAAATTCAAATTTTCGGGTGAAATACTTGAGATTTTCCATTTGTTTAATCGGATACAAACGAAATCCCGATTGCGTATCACGCAATTTATTTCCCGTTTCAAACCAATACCAAAAAGTGGAAATTCGATTGCCGAAACTACTTTTTCCGGGAATTCCTTCTTGCTCCATATTTCGATCACCGATCAATAAAGCTTCACCATTTTCTTTGATTTCGTTGACAAAAACTTCGAAATCTTCTGGGAAATGTTGTCCATCGGAATCTATCGTAATGGTATTTTGGTATCCCAACTTCAAAGCTTCTTTGAATCCCGCACGTAGGGCCATTCCTTTTCCTTGATTTTTGGGAAAATGAATTTGATGAAGTTGACTAAATTTCTGAAGAATTTCGGGTGTTGAATCCGTTGAACCGTCGTTTACAATGATCACATCAGACGTATAAATCAATGTTTTCAGAATGACGCGTTCTAAGGTTTTTTCATTGTTATAAGTAGGAATGATTACGCAAGATTGGATAGTAGAGAGTAAATTTTCGTGCATCAATTCATTCTATTTTTTACCGGAAAATTCCGCAAAATAGCCATTGATCATTTTGACCAAATCTTTGTCCTGAATAGTGGGCAAAGCATCTTTGATAAATTTGCGATCAGATTCTATATGCGTATTGTACTTGAACATTTTGGGTAGGTTTTCTTGAACGCTTAAACGTATCAATCGAACTTCTACATTGTTGGGAGATTTTTTGATGGCATCATCGATCCATTTGATTCCCGATTTTACCTTGGCAGATCGTTTTGTCAAAGGCTCAAATCTTGCCAATAAAGTGATTCCAGCGCCCTTGTAGGCCATCATTTCAGCTTTGTCAGACGAAGTCGTACCATCAACTAATTCATAGAAAGCTTTGGCTTTTGCTTCAGATTCTGTAGCAGCTCTATAGGAGGTTCTGATTTCGGAATTTTGCGCGAAAATCAAATTTCCAGCAAGAAAAAATAGGACAAATAAAAATGGGTTCATGTTAGATGGTTTTATAAACACCTCCAAATTTCAATGCCGGATTTTCATCGATCAATACAGTGCTTTTGATGGAATAATCTCCATTTTCATCTGTATCGATAGCCAAATCAAATCGAACATCTTCATTTTGTTGAGGATTGATGATGGCCATAAACTTCACATTTCGTGCCATTTTCAACATCAATTTTTTCCCCAAATGTTCCTCTGATAATTCTTTGATGATTTGCATGGTACAAACCCCAGGTGTCACGGGGTGATTCGGGAAATGACCGTCAAATATAGAATGCTCCTTATCAATCTTCACCAAAACCGATAAGCCGTTTTCATTTGTATTGGATTCAAGTATTGTATAAAAATTGTTCAGGAGTTTCATGTTCTAATTTTATTTATTTAAATGGAATTTATAAGCGATACCAATTTGGAAAACTTGGTTCAAACGAGATTTCTCATCGTCCCAATTGATGAAATTCATCACATCTTGTAATCCTTGTTTGTATCGAGCTTCCAAAGTTAAGCCAAAGGGTAAATCATATCCCAATCCGCCTACCAAAGCAAAATCAAAAGGTTGTGGGTCGGACTCTCCTATGAAGTTTCCTTCATCGTCGTAAATATCATCTCCAACCCAATCTGAAAAAGTATCGTTTACCTTGAAATTGAATTCGGGTCCAGCCAAAAGATGGAATCCTTCAACCAGATATAATTTATTGATTACACCGATACTAAAATAGGTTAATTTCAAATCTTGATTGGAATTGTAGATGCCCTTAGAGCCTTGCATGGAAATTCCCATTTCGGGCTGTAAGGCATAGCGTTCAGAAAAATGAATGCCAAAAGCTACTCCTCCATAAGCACCCATGTACGAATCGCCTTCCACATCAGAAACATTGGCAAGGTTTAAACCCGCTTTGGGTCCAAGCCAAAGCTCAACTTGTGCATGAGAAATTCCAAAAATAAGAACTAGTAAGAAGGAGTAAAGTGATTTTTTCATATTGTTTTAGGTTATTGAATTGGTAGCAAATGTAAGAAAATTTTTATCGGCATATTTTCATGTTGGATATCAAAATTGGGCAAAATTTCTTCAGAGGAAATTAATTCTATGCGTGTTTTGAGTTTGTTTTTGGCGAAATGAATTTCGTTTAGTGAATCTTCTTTCAACTGATAATAAATGGCATTTTGACCTGCCAGAATGGTATTTCCGTTTGAAACAAAAGTTTTTAGGATCGGATTGTTTTCGGAAAAAATCATACTGAAATCCTTTTCCAATAAGTTGAGCAGCATTTTACGATTCAATTGTTCGATGGCATAATTCAATTCTAATTTTTGATTGATCAATTCAAAATCCAATAATTTTCCGCCAAATTCATTGATCATCGCAAAGCGAAAATGATTGAATCCTAATCGTTTGGCGACCATGATTCCACCAAATTGATTTCCAAAGGCTTCAATGGAAACTTTGAAGCTGGCTTCTTGAAAATCTTCCAAATAAGCTGGAGTATAAGTTGAAATGGAATTTTCCTGAACTTGAAAATTACGCGTATAGGTTGAACAAGAATTTAGGGAAAAGCCTAGAAAAAGAATGCATAACCCAAACCAAAAACGACGAAGGTTTGATTTATTTGAAACTAAATTTTTCATCGGAAATGCTTGCATTTTTCTTTTGATTTTTGAACTCAATCAAGGTATAATCCAAAGAAGGTTCAGTGGTTTTAATTTTTTTCAAAAGATAAGTTTTTCCGTCAAAAGTCAAGTCAATTTGTTTGATGTATTTTTTATAAGTCGCATCGGTAGGAACCATTTTCGCAATATAATCAGCACCCGATTTGGAATAGCTAATATTGAATTTGGTCTCATCCAAAACGCCTGAGCCATTCACAGTTCCCAACATAATTTTGTTTAAATCTTTCAACAATTTGCTTTTGGAAAGTTCGGTTTCTTTTTTCTTTCCATTGTCATTGACAAACATTTTTTCATGGTTGAAAATCACATAGTAGTGAAAAGGTGAACTATATTCCCAACGAATTTTGTTTTTGGATTTGAAATACAATTTCCCGCTTGATTTCACATCGTTTTCCATGAAATCCAAATGTTTGGTTTGGGTAAATTCGCTTTCCAAACTTGTCAAGCCTTTGGCGGTATTGTCGATGTTTTGTTTGAGGGATTTAATTTCAGTAGCAGACAATTGTGCTTGAACAAAATTTCCTACAAATAATAAGATAATCAGTAAACTAAACTTCCAAATAAGATTTTTCATCGAGCAATTCATTTAGACTCACAAAACTAAGGTTTTTGTTGGCAAGTTTTGTCAATAACTGTTCCAAAAGAGGTTGGATTCGTTCATGAGAATCATGCAACAGAATGATGCTTCCTGCTTGAACGTTTTGTTCAAGTTTTCGTACGATGGCATCTACATTCTTTTGCGCTGTATCAAAAGTTCGATGATTCCATCCAATGCTGGTCATTTTCGTTTGTTTAAGCGCTAAACCCAAATGAGGAGTCGTAATCCCGAAAGGAGGTCGAAACAATTTGGGTGTTTTGCCAATTATTTTTTGAATGACCAAATTGGTTGATTGAATCTCCTGAATCCATTGATTTTTGGATGAAAATCCGATCGTATTGCTATGCGAATAACTATGATTGCCAATTGTATGACCTTCTTCGAAAATTCTTTCTACCAAATACGGATATTTCTCTGCGTTTTTTCCGATTAAGAAAAAACTTGCTTTTGCTTGATGTTGTTTTAAGATGTCCAAAACCAATGGCGTATAAACCGGATGAGGTCCATCGTCAAATGTCAAGGCAATTTGGTTTCCGACTTTGTTTCCGCTATGAATGGATGAAACGAATAGGTTCCACCTTATTTGCGAGGAAGCAAGTGCGGTAAAAATTAAAAAAACTAAAAACAGTAAAAGGATGATGTACCAAGGAAATTCTAAATACCAAAAAACTCCTGTAAACAGAATGGCATCGAAAAGTAGAATGTAAAAAATTAACGTTCGCATTATTTTCGAAGGATAATGGCACTATGATTTTGTCCTCTTCTTTGGTTGTAAAGCAAGATGGTCTTGTATTCAGATCGGTTGATGTTATTCCAACGAAGATTTTTTGGAATCTCTTGACGATTCAAAATTTTCAGTCCAATTTCAACCGCGATGGATGTTACAGTGTCAAATTCTCCCAAAATATGTTTGTAGACAATTTGAGGTGTTTCCGCAAAACTTGTTTTGGAAAGAGTTTGATAGATTTCTTCATATTTGCTATCTCCATTGTTGCCCAAAATGACTCCATCAATATCTTGGATCTTTAAATTATTTTCTTTCAAAAATTCTTGCACGAATTGAGCAGGATTTTGGACATCAAAAGCTGTTTTGACAGCCGAAATTTTCCCTAAATACTGCTTAGGTTTTTCAACCGAAGCGACAAGAAATCCAGCGCCTTCTGAAACAATTTCACCATCAGAATTTGATTTTAAATCAATCGGAATTTGAAACCCTTCTTTTTTTAGCCATCCGTATTTGGACCAGAAATCGGTGGTTTTTTCTGATATTTCATCCAATCCTCCAATTAAAATCGTTTGATTGGGATGTTCGTTAAGATACAATTGTCCATCCAACAAGGCCGATTCAAACGAATTGGAATTGTTGGTATACGTCATATTGTAACCCTTGCAACCCAAAGCCAAAGCAACCGTTGCAGCCGCCATATTGTGTGTCGATTGGATAAAGGGAGTCGGATTTAACATTCCGCCTTCTTCGTTTTCCCAAAGTGCTTCGACAAATTTTTCGGAATCGCGTAAACAACCTTCGCCTGTTCCTGTAATTACCGCATCAATGGTTGGGTTTCCCGCTTGTGCAATCGCTTTTTGGGAAGCATAAACGGCCATCCGCATGCTTTTTCCCATTCTTCTCAATTGAAGCGCAGGAATGAATTCTTTGTAATCGGGATTGATGACTGGAATTCCATTTTCAGCATATTCGGTTATTTCTTCAAAAAAATAACCTTCTTCCGTCGTTTTTTGAATGCTTATGGAACATGCGCTATGGATGTAAATTTCTTTCATGATGGATGAGTGAAAATCAAACTGCTACAATTTCCTCCGAAACCTAAAGAATTGGATAAAACCGTTTGAATTTTTTTGGATTTTATTTCGGTTTGAGGAACTAAATCAAATTCTTTCATGGGCGTTTGAAAATTCAAATTGGCAAAAACCACTTGATTTTTTAGAGCCAATAATGAAAATACCGCCTCAACCGAACCAGCCGCAGCCAAGGTGTGACCTGTAAAAGCTTTGGTGGAACTAAAATCGGGAACTTGATCGAATACGCGTGAAATGGATTGACCTTCTGACAAATCATTATTGGGAGTTGCGGTTCCATGAGCATTGATGTAGTCAATATCGGAAGGATTTAGATTGGCAACTTCCAAAGCCGTTTGGATTGCCAAATAAGCTCCTTGACCATCATCGGACGATGCCGTTTGGTGAAAAGCATCGTTGGCATTTCCATATCCGGCTAAATAACCCAAAATATCTTTTGAGCCTGCTGATTTTTCTGATTCCAAAATAATGTAAGCCGCTGCTTCTCCTAAATTCAAACCTTTTCGGTTGTCGTCAAAAGGTTGGCAAAATTCATCGGAATAAATCATCAAAGAAGAAAATCCGTTGATGGTAAAGGCCGATAAACTATCGGTTCCGCCCACAACAACACGGTCCAAAATTCCTGCTTTGATCATGCGAGCGCCCAACATAATGGCATTAGCAGCCGAAGAGCAAGCAGTACTTATGGTCGTGATATAGTCCTTAATCCCTAAAATTTCGGCAATTTGTTCGGCATGAACTCCGCAATTTTGGGTTGGGATATAGTTCGTATGATTTTCGGTTTCTAAAAAGTCGAAATAGTATTTTTCGGTCGCATCCATTCCTCCGACGGTTGTCGCAGAAATGAATCCGGTTTTCAATCCATCGTTCAAATCAAGATTTGCATGAGAAATGGCTTCTTTCGCAGCTTTTAGGCCCAAAAGCGTACTTCTTGTGTAGGCATCTTTTGGGTTTAATCCCAATTCGGAATACAATTCTTCATTGGACAATAGAATTTCTCCTACCCATTTCTCTTGATGAATCAAAGGATCTTGGACCGAATATTTTTGAATGCCATGTTGATTATTCAACAAAGAATATTCGTTTTCCGGCACATTCTTTCCGATGGCCGAAACAATACCCATTCCGGTAATGGCGATCGGTTGATTTTTCATTAGATCGTACGGTGAGCTTCGATGTAATCTGCCATTGTTTGAACAGTTTCAAACACTTTACGTCCTTCTTTTGGGTCGGCCAATTTGATTCCGTATTGTTTGTCCAATAAAACGATCAATTCCAAAGCATCGATGGAATCCAATCCCAATCCGTCACCAAATAAAGGCGTATCGTCTTGTAAATCGTCTATGGTTATATCTTCCAAATTTAATTGGGTAATGATTTTCTCTTTTAATTCTTGTGTTAAAGCACTCATTTTTATCAGTATAAATTCGTTACGTTTTCTATTGTATGTTGGTTTTTTCCATTTTCACCAACTAAATAAACCACAGCATCTAAGTGGTTTTCTTCGACTTCCACCCAACCCATCAGTACTTTATCGGCTTTGTTTTCTTGCAAGAGCATTTCGCCATAAGGAACAAGGGTTTCCGGGGAAAACTTGTCAAATATAAGGAAAAGATTCTCACTAAATAATTGATGACGAATGCTTATTTCGCCCAAGGCAATATTGGGAAGTGTATAGACAAAAACCGCTGGACTCGCCATGGAATCTGCCGAATAGATAGAGTTTGCGTGTTTTTCGTCTGAAACCCAACTCGAATTCCGGTTGGACAAAACAATCGCGGTATTGGTTTGGTAAATCTTGATTTTTTTAGCCATCATTTCGACTGCTAGAAATGCTGTTTTGCACAACAAATCCATTTTGTGAAATTTCGGATAATTGGCATCTGAAAGTCGATAGATTTCTTTCAAAAATTCAGAAATGTTTTCTGCTGAATTTTCCAAAATCAATTCACCATCGCAAATGATTTGTACATTTGTTATTCGACAATAAGATTCTATGAAATTGGGCTTTTTCATGTTAATTTTTGAAAGATTGTTGCAATATTACTTCCGCCAAAACCAGCTGCAGTTTTCAAAAAAGCATTGATTTCTTGGGTTTTATTTTCTTGTATGATGTTGACCGGTTCTGAGGTTCCTTGGTTGTCAAATCCGTAGGATTTTATCAAGGTGTTGGTTCGAAGCGAATGAATGCCCATGATGATTTCCAAAATTCCACTCGTTCCTAAGGTATGACCAAAATAGCCCTTCAAACTATTGGTTGGAACTTCTAGTAAACTAGATCGCTGATAGGCGATGGATTCCATTTCGTCGTTGTACAAAGTGGCAGTTCCATGCGCCGAAATATAATCGATTTCAACTCCAGAATCTTCCATTGCTTTTTGGATGCTTCGATACAAACCTTCTCCCGTTCTCGAAGGTCCAGAAATATGGTTGGCATCGTTGTAATTTCCGCTTCCTAAAATTTTCACCGAATTTACCGCTGGATTTTTCGTCAAATAAACTGCGCCAATCGCTTCTCCTAAATTGATTCCAATTCGATCAGCATCAAAAGGTTTGCAAAAGGTTGAACTCACCGCTTGAAAGGATTCAAATCCCGAAACGATGAATTTGGACACTTCATCTGCGCCAATCACAATCGCATCTTCATAAACTCCTAATTGAATCCATCTTTTGGCATATTCAATCGCCAATGAACCCGAAATACAGGCATTGGAAACGATTTGAATTGGATTTGGAATTTGAAAATAAGATTCAATTTTCTGTGTCAAAGAAGTCAAATAGGCTCTTTCTCTCGGGAAATTTTGGTTTGGATTGTCCAAAACTGAAATATTTCCTTTGGTCGACGATAGAACAATCAAAGTTTTGTCAGAAATTTTAAGTTGATTGGATTCAAATAAATTCTTCAAACAAAGAATTATTAATTTTTCTAATCTTGTATAGGAATCGTCAAGGTTCAAATGAGAAAACCATTCGTCCTTTTCTTCTATGATGGCAGCGTAAAGTTCGTTTGAACTAAAATCTGAATTAGGATGTTTTTGGATGGCTGTTTTTCCTGATTTGATTTCATCAAAAGCCAATTGACTTCCGATTCCGAAAGGAGTAATCAAGGAATCTGCTGAAATGAAAACATCCGTCATAACAATTGATTTTTTCGTTTCCACTCTTCAAAAAAAGGCGGATAGGATAAAAATAATTCTCCTTTTTGATCGGTAAAAACCTGAATGGTTTCGCCTGTAGCCACCAATTTTCCTTCTTCATTAAAAATCTTGTAGGTGAAATGCAATTTCGAAGCCATTTCATCTACATAATTTGTTTCTATCCTTGCCCAATCTCCATGTTTCAATGGAAATTTATAATCCACGGTACATTTCACAATCGGCGCAAAAAGCCCTGCATGTTGAATGTCTTTATAGGAAATCCCAAACTCTTCGCCAAAAGCTTCCCGTCCGTCTTCCAAATAGGTCACATAATGCCCATGCCAAACAATTCCCAAAGGGTCTGTTTCGTTGAAGCGAACACGAAATTTTGAAGTATGAGTCAGCATTAAATCCAGTTGTTACGTTTGTTAATCCAAAGTGAAATCACAAATGTGATGACAAAAAACAAAAATAGAAAGAATAATTCCTTCGAAACGTCAAGAAGACTTCCGTTTCGAAGAATAATATCGTAAAATGCGGTAATCCCCCAATTCATAGGAGAGAAAACAGCAATCTTTTGCATGATTTCGGGCATCAAATAAACAGGAACCCAAATTCCACCCATAGCCGAAAGAATAATGGTGAAAATTGCTCCAAATGGCGCACTTTGTTCTTGGGTTTTCATGATGGTTCCAATTAAAATTCCCAATCCAATTGCGGCCAAAGAGGCAAAAAGTACAATGATGATCATAGGGAAAATTTTCATCCCAGGATTGAATGCAATTAGTCCTAATTTTGGAAAAAGGAATTTGGCAATCAACAACATCACTGTGAATTGAATCAAACAAATGATCAAATAGGTGATGATTTTACCCGATGCTATGGTTGCATACGAAACTGGACTGGTTCTGATGCGTATATTGGTTCCTAGATTTTTTTCTTTGACGATGTTGATTCCCAAAGGAACGATGATGAAGAAAATTCCAAACAAAATCCAAGCGGGAACATTGTGCTGAACCGTATTGGGCATAACAGCATTTTTTCCTTTTTGGGCTATGATTTCTTCGAATTGAATAGTCGCATCATGCATCATATTTTCATCAGTTTCGATTCCCATTTGATCTTCAAAAACCGAATAAATTTTTTTGGATTCAATTTTGGAAATTAATTTATCAATGTCATTTTTGACAGCAGATTTAAACGTCTCGCTCACTGCTGGATCAAAATAAAGTTTGATTTTGGAAGTTTCTGAGGTAGAAACTATTGATTCGGTTTGTGAACTGTCGGTTTCTTCCATTGAAAACTCAGACAAAATTTTCTCGACATTGGTGTTGATTTTTTCGTTGAGATTGTCCGATAAACCTTCTGGAATAATCAAAGCAATTTGGTATTTTCCATCGCTGACCAATTGTTGCGCAAGATTTTCATCGATCTTTTGTTCTTTCCATTGACTGATCAATTTCAAGTTGTCAGAATTGGAAATATTTTCTTCTACTGTTTCGCCAATTTCACCTTGATCGTTGTTGACCAAAACCAGTGACATAACCGTTTGGTGATTGTCTTGAAAAGTTGATTGTTGAATCAATGTAATCACAATTAGTAAAATGGCTGGCATGATGAATAAAATGCCCAATCCACCCCAATCGCGAAACAATAGCAGGATTTCTTTCTTGATGGAAGCTAGTAATTTATGCATCGTTTCTAATTTGATTTCCTGTTAATTCCAATAAAACTTCTTCCAAGTTTTGTGCACCTTCAACTTGATGAATTAAATTTTCTGGACTTCCTTCTGCCAAAATTTTTCCTTTGTCAATGATGGCAATTTGGGTACAGAAATTTTCCGCTTCGTTCAAATGGTGCGAGGTATAGACAATCGTGGTTCCTTTTTGGTTTAAATCATTTAAAATCGAAATGATGACCTCTTTGGATTGAATGTCAACCCCAACGGTGGGTTCGTCTAGAAATAAAATTTCGGGTTGATGAAGAATTCCTGTTAAAAGGTTGATTCGACGTTTCATTCCTCCTGAAAAGTCTTTGATAGGTCGATTTTTGTAATCCAAAAGGTTGACTTTTTCTAATCCTAATTCAATCCGTGACTTTAAATCATTTCCTTTCAAATTGTAAAGACTTCCAAAAAATGATAAATTTTCATAAGCCGTTAAAGTCGGATACAAAGCATATTCTTGAGGAACAACTCCGATTTTCTTTTGAATGGCAGATCGATTATCGCCATAATTCAATCCCGAAACCAATAATTTTCCAGAAGTCGGGGATAACAATCCACACATCATGGAAATGGAAGTTGTTTTGCCAGCACCATTGGGACCCAGTAAACCGAAAACTTCCCCTTTTTTGACATCTAAAGAAAAATCCTTGATGACAAAGGTTTTTTTATGGTCATACGACTTCGTTAGATTTTGGCATTCAATTGCATTCATTGGGAGCGAAAGTAAATAAAAGATTTGAAATCGATTTGGTTAAAGGATTTAGTAAGCTGATTTTTAAATGCTTTTTTTGAGTTTTTGAAAGAATTCTTTTTCACGATCTGCTAAGCGAGACAATTGGTCTGATAACTTCTCGTAGATGTTTTCTTCGCCGCTTCTGTTTTTGTACACTCTTGAAATGTTTAGTGCAAAATCACGCCATTCGTCTCCGATTTCCGTCATTTCTTTGGATAATTCCTTCAAGGAAGGATTGTTTAAAATTCGCGAAGATTCTTCTAAAAAGGCAGCATAAATAAAGCGAAATCCGCCTCCACCTGTTCCGATTTCCTCTTGCATTCTGATCAATTGACCCAGATAATGATTGGTTTTTTTGGTTCCAATCGATTTCGGCCAAGTTTTGATTTTTTTCGCTACCCATTTCATGGCTTTTACTCCAACAATCGGTACGGGCGCCAACATATCCTTACAGGTTTTTTTGATTCCCTTTTTGATAGCTTGTTCCCAATCGTATTGCGTAGGAACCGATTCTAAATAATACAAATGTCCTTTTGGAGGCAAAGCTCCTTGCGCAAAACGTACCTTTTCCAATTCTTTTTCGGTCAAAGAAGTTGTTTTGTCCATCACTGGATCACTGATGAGGTAATTTCCATTTTCCTTTCCAAAAACAACCAAGTTATGGGCATTGAAATGAAAACGATATTCGTCTGGAAAATACGTCAAATTGTACACACCCACTTGCAATCCAACGGGAATTCCTTGTGCTAACTTTTCGTCCAAAACTTTTTGAGCTTCTTGGTGCGATTTGAACTTTTTGTGCACGACTTTGATACCCAATTGTTTGGCGAATCTTCGAAAGATAAATCCGGGCATCGGTCTATAACTAAAGCCAGGAGCGAAATTAACTTTCAGAAATGGTAAGAAAACAAAAAACAAACCTGCTCCAATTCCAAAAACCATAGGTTCCGAAACTTTCACACCTTGATGGTTCATTAAATTGGAAATCACGCCATTTTCACAATGAGCGGATTGTTGGTGTTGAAAATCGATTTGCATTAATTGGGTTTATAATTTTTTAATTCCTCAACGGAAATATTAAATACGTCTGCGTATTTTATTAAAGTTTTGTTTGATAATTTTTGAAAACGCTTCGGATTGAAATGTCGTTTGACAAACCAACGATGAATGCCAACATAGGAAGCCAAAATAGGCAAATCCATACGATGCAATTCCATGAAATAGGCGATAGGACTTAGCTTTCCTTCGGCGATTTGCTTGTTGGTTTCTTGAACTCTTTCTTCAATCAAACGCATGGATTCGTCCAATGCAGCGGTTTTTACATCCCACCCCGAACTTTGGGTGGTTGTATAATTTCCGTTTTCATCGACTGCATAACAAAGTTCGTTTACTCCAACTTTGGCTAAACTACCTTCATCTTGTGGAACTTCGTCTTTTTTCATGGCTGATCGTTTGCGTTAAAATTACAAATCTCGTGTTTGAAGAATCAATTTCATTTCGGCGGAAAAAGCCAATTTTTCGTTGACTTTTGTTTCGGCTTTTACATTGCAAATTTTCAAATTTTCTGTGTCATACACAAGTTCCGTGGAAGTGGTTGTATGCAATTCATCTCCCAATTCAGGTTGAAATTTAATTTCCATCCAAGTGATATTGCTGATGAATCCAACAGAATCTTTTCCTTCACCCCAAAGATTTTCATTTGAATTTTTAAAAAAGAATTTCAAAAACACAAAACTACTTTGGGCTGCATTTTCCAATAAACCCAATTCCGAAAAAAATCCGTCGGTAAAAAAAAGACAACTTTCTTCAATTGTATATTGCGTTTCCGCTATCAAACCGTCCACCAAAAGAACTTTGTCGATACACAAAATCGGTTTTCTGTGCGGAATCAAATCTTGAATGTCTGGATAGTTTTCCATTTGCTTTTCTAACTTTATAGTGAACTTTGTGTTGGCTTTGTGAGCTTTGTGGTTTCAAATTAGACCATAGGAATTGACCACAAGGGGCACAAGGATTTTTCACAAAGTACACAACTTTTTCTCATTTTCTACGAAATGTTTAAAGTTCAATGTTATCCTAAATTTCTATCCAAACTGAACATCCATCCTCCATCCTCAATCTTCCAACTCTTTTAACACACTGTCAAAACTGCACAGGAATAGGCAAATCGTCCGCTTTCTGGAATACAAAGTAAGACTTTCTGACCTTTTTGCAATTTGCCTGATTTGATCAATTCGTCGGTTACAATGAAAATCGAAGCGGCACCGATATTTCCAACTTCTGACAAATTGTAATACCATTTTTCCACTGGGAAATCCAATCCAACAGCTGCGAATTCTTCTCTTAATCCGTCTTTGAAATAATTGGAAGAAATATGCGCCAAGACAAAATCCATATCGTTGGGGTCCAAGTTGTGTTTGTCAAAAGACGCTCTCAAAGATTGAGCTCCTTTTTTCAAAATATATTCGTCCAACAATCGCGTATCTTGTTTCAAAGCAAAAATGGATTGATTCAACCATTCGTCAGAAGAATATTCTGCCCAAGATTTCAAGCTTCCATCTTCTTGTTTTTCGCTTCCCGAATACATACAAGCTTCCAATTCGTGTGCATAGGAATAAAAATCAATGAATTCAATACGAAGATTCAATTGATTTTCTCTTGGTTTGTTTTCCAAAAGAAAGGCTCCAGAACCGTCAGAAAGCATCCAACGCAAGAATTCTCGTTTAAAAGCTACAATAGGTTTTTCTTCTAAAAGTTTTAAATTTTCTACCTCATGGTTGAATTTGTCTGCGGTCATCCAAGCAGAAAAGCGTTCCGAACCAGCTGCCACTGCATTGTTGACAGCTCCAGCTTTTACTGATAAATAGGCATAATTCAAGGCATTCATTCCTGAATTGCAAAGTCCCATCGAAGTATTGACTTCTATAGAATGGCTGGGTTTCAATACGCCATGTACCATGGAGGCATGAGAAGGTTGAATTTGGTCTGCAGAGGTAGTACCACAAGACAATAATTGCATATCTTCTTTGGTGAACTGGTCATCAAAAAGACCTTCCACTGCTTTGGCGGTAATTTCAGCATTGGTATGCGTGAAATTTCCATTTTTATCGAGTGCATAATAACGGGTTTTGATGCCGTTGTTGCGTAAAATTAGTGCTTTCGCTTTAGAGGGTTTACCGTTGACCAAACCTAAATAGTCTTCCATTTCATCATTCGACACAGGTCCATTGGGAAGATAAGTAGAGGATTTGGTGATATAAACTTCGTTGCTCATTTTATAAGTGATTAGATTCCTTGATAATATTTAATATCTCTTTTTCTTTTCCACCAAAAGATTGGTGTTGTAAGATTAAACAATAATAAAACAATTGGAGAAATTACCCAAATTGCTGCAAAAAGATAAAACGTATAGACTTTTAACCAGAATTTTCTTTGGTTCGGATTTCGCTTGATGATTCCCGAAAACACGGTAAACAAACGATTTCCTACTTTCTCAACTTTGATCAAGAAAGGGCGTATTTCCACTGCGCCATTGTCGACCAATTCTTTTTGCAGTCCATCATAATTTTCTTTCTGAGCATAAGGCAAAATGATGTTTCCATATTTGGATGCTCCATCTATTTCTTCGTCGGCAATTCCCGCTTTTGGCCATGGTTTTGGGGAGACTTTGTTTCCAGTTTGCAACCAATTCAAAATGGTAATCACACTTGTGTAATTGTCGTGACGGTCAACTAGCGCGATGTTTCCTACCAATTTTGCATTTAGTTCTTTGAAATAAACTTTTAATTTCTCTTGAGAAAGCATCCACATATTTCTTGTTCCAGATACCGTAATGATGGGTTTGCCAGAAAGCAATTTGGGTGCAAATGATGATTTCAGAAAACTTATGATGGGAATGGAAGGCGTTAAAAACCAAACCTGATACCCGAAAATGATTAAATCATAGTCTTTGTTAAAAATCTCATCGGAAGGCGGTTCCAATTCGACAGGTTCCATCAAATAAGATTCTGGAAAGGTGTCAAAAAAGACATCCTTGGACCAAGGAAACGGAAAAGGTTTTTTGGGTTGAATTTCGTAATAGGTAACGGTGAATTCTTCTTGTTTATCTCGAAATGGTTGTGTAATGTTTTTGACAATTTCCTCTAATTGACCCGTTTGGGAATAATAGGTTACGAGAATATTTTTCGCCATTTTTAAATCGATTTGAGATGTAAATTTACGTCAATCCAATAGTAAAAGCGTTTTGAATTGATTTGAATTTTAAATTTTATAAAGATTAAAAATAGAGAATTTTTATGGGAATATGATTATTTATTCGGTATCTCTTGCTATGATCGTTCTCATTTCGCCATGAGCGATACGTTTTCCATTTAAGAAAACGTCACCTGAAACCATTGTAACGCCCATTATTTGATTTAGAACGGTAATTCTAGTTTGAATTTCTTGTCCAACCAATGGCAATTCTAGTACATCAATATTTTTGATCGAACCAATATATCCAACAGGCGCAGGTTCATTTTTTAAGTAGAAATTATAGCCTTGATGCAAAGCGATTGTTTGTGCAAAATGTTCAATTAAGCCTGCTTCAGAAAGTTGTTTCCCGTCATCTACCAAAATATGATTGGCAGGAACAGTAAAACCAGATAAAATTTCTTTTTCTGTATGTTCATAAATCGTATCGACCAAAACAAAAGGCGGTCTCTGCGGAATCAAATTTAAAATTACTTCTGGTGATGAAACGATAGATTCTGTCATACAACTTCTAATAAGCCGTAAACATAAGAAAATCTACCGCTTTCAGGAACAGATAAAAGGATTTTTTCACCCTTTTTTAACATTTTCGAATGAAATAATTCTTCCAATTGTAGATAAATGGAGGCTGAACCTATGTTGCCAAATTTCTCCAAATTCACAAACCATTTCTCCAATGGAATGTTGATTCCCGCATTGATGAATCCTTCGTTTAAGCGATCATGGAAGTAATAAGAAGAAATATGCGGAAGGAAATAATTAATTTCTTCGGCTTTAATATGATGATCATCTAGAATTTGTTGAATGCTTTGAGCTCCTTTGCTGATGATGTGTTCATCCAAAAGTTTGATGTCTTGTTTGATGGCGAAAATGGATTCGTCTAACCAAGTATTAGGTTCCAAATCACTCCATGAAATCATGTTGCCATTTTCATCTTTTTTAGCGCCAGCATACATACAAGTTTCCAATTCATGCGCATAAGAAACACCTTTGATCCAATGAATTTTCAAGGAAATTGAATCTGGATTGGGTTGATTGCTCAACAAGATGGCACCAGCACCATCTGAAAGCATCCATCGTAAAAAATCTTTTTCAAAAGCAATGACAGGATTTTCTTCTAATTCTTGAAGACTTTCCGCTTCATTGTTGTATTTGTTGGCCTTTAGCCAGGAAGAAACTCTTTCAGAACCTGTACAAACTGCATTCTTGGAATTCCCTGTTGCGACCGACATAAATCCGTATTTCAAGGCATTCATTCCAGACGTGCAAATTCCGATGTTGGCATTGAGTTCCATTGGGCGATTTTGCCACAAACCATGAACCATTGCGGTATGCGATGGTAATGTTTGGTCTGGAGTGGAGGTTCCACAAGATAAAACTTCAATTTCTTGATCTGAAACTTTTGAATCTTGCATTAAATTTTGAATGGCTTCTAAGGTTAAATCTGCATTGTTATGCGTAGGATTTCCATTTTCATCGATGGCATAATGACGGTTTACAATTCGATTATTGCGTAAAACAATTGAACGCGCACGAGATGGATTTCCATTGACGTACCCTAAAACTGACTCCATTTCGTCATTGCTAATAGGTTTGTTGGGTAAAAATTTGGAAATAGCTCTAATGTAAACGTCTTGCATTGATGGATTTTCAAGTGTTATTTTAGTAATGAATTCTTTTTTAAGAATTTAAAAGAAGCGCAAAGATAAGATTTAAACGAAAAAAATTAATCCTTTTTCCAAAAATCATAATAATTGAACCATTGGAGTGGATATTTGGCCAATATCTTTTCCATGCTTTCTGTATAGGCTTCTAACAAGGATTGCGCATCTCTATTTTTGAAATTTGCTTTTCGAGCATACAAATGATAGTGCTTGTTTCGTTCACGCATCACATACACAAACAAAACGGGCGTTTTCAAACGGGAACTCAATAAAAAGGGTCCGGCTGGAAATTGGGCAAATTCACCTAAAAGATTTGCTTCAAGGGTTTTGGTATTGGGGAAAAATCGATCTCCCGTGAACACAATCATTTGCTTTTCTTCAATCACACGATTGATATCGAAAATATGGGATAAATCGTCTTTTACTATGATGAATTCGACTTTGGGCTTTGCCATCACGCCATCCAAAACAGATTTGATGGCTTCGCGTTCTTCATCTGTTGTGACTAGATGAATTTTTTTATCAAATTCGTCCATGAAGTGTTGAGCCAATTCGAAATTTCCTACATGCGCACTGATCATGATACCTGCAGATTCATCTTTTGCTAATTGATGGATGTTTTCGATTCCATCAAATTCAAAGGTGAATTTATTTTCCAATCCAGCTGCAATCGCAACTTTGTCAATAATGGTTTGACCAAAAACGAAATTGTTTCGATAGGTATTGATCCAACTTTTCCATCGCGATTGACGATGTTTGGTTCGGAAATAGGAGTAAATGATTTTGGTCTGTTTGCGATTGAACACAAAGTAATAAAAAGAAACAAACGCCAGCAAAAAGTATGCGGCGTTCAATCCTATATTTTTTATGAGAAAGATAAAAATCTTATATCCAGTCGTCGTTCCCTTTGACTTACCTTCCCATTCTGCCATTGTAAAAAGTAGATTTAAGCGATAGCGTGAAATTTTTCTTCAACAACATTATACAAGTCTTCAAACGTGTGGATGTTTTCAAAGTCTTTTCCTTCTAATTTTACTCCAAAATTTGATTGAATAATCACGACCAAATCTACATAGTCCAAACTGTCCAAATCCAAAGATTCTTTCATGTTGGCATCAGGGCTAATTACTGCAGAATCCACCTCAAATTCATCCACCAAAAAATCATTGATTGTTTGAATAATTTTTTCTCTTGTCATAGTTACATTCTAGTTTTTGATCTTCTTCACGATCAAGGCAGAATTGGTTCCGCCAAATCCGAAAGAATTCGACAAAAATACATCAAAATTTTGGTTTAACGTATTTTTAACTAAATTCAAATTTTTTGCAGCATCGTCCACTTCTTCCAAATTGATATTGGGCGCGATGAAATCATGTTGCATCATCAACATCGAATAAATCACTTCACTCGTTCCAGCCATCCAACATTCATGTCCTGTCATGGATTTTGTGGAACTAACATACGCATCATGACTGAAAAGTTGATCAATCGCTTTGGCTTCATTTGCATCGCCAATTGGAGTAGAAGTAGCATGCGCATTGATGTAGTGAATGTCTTCGGGGCGCATATTGCCTAAATCCATTGCCATCTGCATGGCACGCATGGGACCATCCACATTGGGCGTGGAAATATGGTCACCATTGGATGAAAATCCATACGAAATGATTTCGCCCAAAATAGGAGCGCCTCTTTTTACGGCTGATTCATATTCTTCTAAAATGATGGTTCCTGCGCCGCCACCTGGAACCAATCCATCTCGCTTCTTATCAAATGGTCGAGAAGCTTTTGTAGGCTCATCTTCACGAACTGAAAACACACCCAATCCGTCAAAACTTCCCATCGAATATAAATTGGTTTCTTGTGCTCCACCGCAAATTACAATGTCTTGCAATCCTTGTTTGATCATCATAAAACCCAAGCCAATCGAATGCGATCCACTTGCACAAGCTGCGCTAATGGTCATATTGATTCCTTTGATTTTATAAATCGTGGAAAGATTCATGGTTACTGTGGAATTCATCGATTTGAAAATGGCCCCAGAACCAACCAAAGTTGTATCCTTTTTTTGGCGTGCAATTTCAATGGATTCCCAAACGGATTTCGAAACGGAATCATTACCATATAATAATCCAACAATATTGTTGTCAAAAAACTCTTCTGTAATTCCTGCGTTTTTTAAGGCTTCTTGGGTGGCAACAAAAGCATATTCACTTTCTTCACCCATCGAAATACGTTGGCGACGATTCAAGTCTTTTTTTAAATCGGGAGATTCTACAAATCCAGTTAAAGCAGAGCGATAGCCAAAATCTTTGCGTTCAGGGTCATAGATGATTCCTGATTTTCCTTGAAATAAGGAATCTTTAACTTCTTCTAAATTTTTCCCTAAACAAGAATAAATTCCCATTCCTGTAATGACCACTCGTCTCATTTGCCCTAAAAAAAAATATTATGCGTAAATTCCGCCGTTGATGTTGATGGTTTCTCCTGTGATATAAGATGCTTTTGGGGACGCCAAAAAGCAAATCAAATCTGCTACTTCTTCAGCTTTACCGAAACGATTTAAAGGTACAATTTTTTTCAATTCAGATTGATCCAAATCACTCGTCATATCGGTTTCGATAAAACCAGGAGCCACCGCATTTACGGTGATGTTTCGTTTGGCGATTTCTTGTGCCAATGCTTTGGTTGCCCCAATTAATCCAGCTTTTGCAGCCGAATAATTCACTTGCCCCGCTGTTCCCTTCATTCCCGAAACAGAGGCTACATTGATGATTCTTCCGTATCGATTTTTCAATAAATCCTGAATGAGATTTCGGGTTACATTGTAAAACCCATTCAAGGTTGTTTGCAACACTTGGTTCCAATCGTCCGATTCCATCCACATCAGCAATCCATCTCGAGTAATACCAGCATTGTTGACCAAAACTTCGATTATCGCATCGGGATTGGCGTCTTTCCAGGCATTCAATTTTGCATTCACATCCTCGGCATTGTTGACGTCAAATTGGATGATTTCTCCTTTTCCGCCAGCATCGCAAATCATTTTTAAGGTTTCCTCGGCAGCCGATTGGTTGGATTGGTAATTGATCAAAACTGGATAGCCCAATTCTGTTGCGATTTTTAGGGAAGTTTCACGTCCAATACCTCTGGAACCTCCCGTTACCAATGCATATTTTAGTTTTGTCATTTTGAAATTTATTTCATGATGAATTCCTTCACTTTGTTTAAATAAGGCGTTAAGACCATATCTTCACTAAAGGTCGGAACAATTGTTCGAATGGCATCGTAAGTTTCTTTTCCTTTTGGGGATAATTTCTCTTTACAACCCAACTGATCAATAGCTTGAATCAACGTGACCAATTGAATGGAAATAACTTCAAAGGAATTTTCAATTACTTTTTTCGTCAACAAAGCAGCATTGGTTCCCATGCTGACAATATCTTGATTGTCTTTGTTGTTGGGAATGCTGTGAATGTACATGGAATTGGATAACGTCTGATTTTCAGCCGTTGTTGAAGTCGCAGTAAATTGCGCTCCTTGCATTCCAAAGTTGAATCCTAATTTCCCTAAATTCACAAATGCAGGAAGCATTTCATTCAAGGAAGGATTCAATAAATAGTTCAATTGACGTTCTTGCAACATACTCAATTTTGTAATGGCAATACGCAATTTGTCCATTTCAAAGGAAACATAATCTCCATGGAAATTTCCTCCATGGTAGACATTTTGTGTTTCAATGTCCACAATCGGATTGTCATTGGCGGAATTGACTTCCTCAATCAAAATCTTTTTCGCGTTCTCGATGCATTCGTAGATTGGACCTAAGATTTGCGGCACACAACGGATCGAATAGTATTCTTGCAATTTGTCTTTGAAGATGCTTTCTTGATTTTTTCCATTGTACAAATGCTCTTCTCTTTTGCGGATCAATTGACTTCCACTTAGAAAATCGCGCATTTTGGTTGCCACCACTTGTTGACCCGAATGGCGTTTCGTAGCATTTAAGGTTTCGGAAAGGTGATCATCATAAGCTGCCATGATTTCATTGATCAAAGCCGAACAAGAAATCGCCCAATCAAACAATCTTTCTGCATAAATCAAATTCACGATACCAATTCCTGACATGATAGAAGTTCCATTCATCAAAGCCAAACCTTCGCGTAAATGAACTTTCAAAGGTTCTAGCCCTTCTTTTGCAAAGACTTCTTGGGTTGGTTTCTTAACACCTTGGTGATAAACTTCGCCTTCACCGATCAATGCTAAAGCCAAATGGGCCAATTGAACCAAATCTCCACTTGCGCCAACGCCTCCATGTTGGTAAATGACCGGATAAATATCGCGGTTGATCATTTCCTTCATCAATTGAATTGCGGTAAGATGAATTCCAGACCTTCCCAAAGAAAGTGTATTCATTCTCGCCAGCATACTTGATTTCACATACAACAAGGGAAGTTCTTCTCCCATTCCCGTACAGTGACTACGAATTAAGTTATATTGAAGTTGAATTTTTTCCTCTTCATCTATTTTATATTGAGCCATCGGTCCAAAGCCCGTATTGACCCCATAAATTATTTTATTTTCAGCGAATTTTTGTAAAAACTCATAACTTTTTTCCACTCTATCTTGAAGGGAATCAGTTAATTCTACTTTGTCATTGCCAAACAAAACGCCCTGAAACTCTTTCAGGGATATCATACCATCTAATTGAATCATACTAAATTAGGTTTTTTTAGTAGAGTGCCGACAAATTTAAGAATATCTAACTAAATTTGGTTGAAAATTAAGACATAAACGATGAAAACAGAAAACGTTGACGTTTTGGTGATTGGCGCAGGCCCCTCTGGCGCGGTTGCAGCTTCCATTTTACACAAGAATGGAATTAAGGTGAAGGTTGTCGAAAAACAGAAGTTTCCAAGATTTGTGATTGGTGAGAGTTTAATCCCTCGTGTGATGGATCATTTTGATGAAGCAGGATTCATTGAAGGTGTCTTAGAAAAGAATTTTGAAAAGAAATTTGGAGCGCGATTTTTACGTGGCGAGGAAGTTTGTAATTTCGATTTTAGCCAAAAGTTTTCCGAAGGTTGGGATTGGACTTGGCAGTTGCCTCGTGCGGAATTTGACAAAACCTTAACCGATATTTTAGAAAGTCGCGGCGTCGATATCGAATTTGAAACTGGAGTCGAAAACGTAGAATTTCATGGAACAGATTCTATCACCACCGTAGTAAATGCAGAAGGAACCAAGCAAATTCATGCAAAATTCATCATCGATTCAAGCGGATATGGTCGTGTGTTGCCAAGGTTATTGGATTTGGATGCACCGAGTGTTTTGGATCCGATGGCAGCAATTTTTGTTCATGTCAACGATAAAAATAGACCAGAAGGAGTAGAAGGAACGCAGATTACCTTTGATGTCCTTTCACAGAAAAATTGGTTTTGGGTAATTCCTTTCTCAGATGGCGTTTCTTCGTTAGGATTGGTTAGTCCGAAAGAATTTTTGGAGTCTATCGAAACCGATGACTTAACCGAAACCTTTCACAACATTATCAATCAATCTGACTATTATAAAGAACGATTCAAAGGAGCTGAATTTTTATTTGAACCCAAAAAAATCGTTTCCTATTCGGCAGCAGTGAAAAAATTATACGGTCCCGGATTTACCTTAACAGGAAATTCGGCAGAATTTTTAGATCCGGTTTTCTCATCGGGCGTTTGTTTTGCAACCGAGTCGGGAGCTTTGTCCGCAAAATTAGCCATCAGACAATTAAGAGGCGAAACGGTGGATTGGGAAACCGAATACGAACAATACATCATGTATGGAGTCAATGTATTTCGTTCCTATGTGAAAACATGGTACACAGGTGAATTGCAAAAATTATTTTTCCATCCAGAAGTAAACGAAGATGTCAGACGTAAAATTTGTGCAGTTTTGGCGGGTTATGTTTGGGATAAGGAAAATCCATTTGTTGCCAAACACGATCGAGCGGTTCAAGCCATTGCCCATGTATTGATTTGATGAATTTTCCTCTTAAATATTTTGTTTGTGTTCTAATTCTTTTCGTTTTTTCTGCTTGCGCGAATTTGAAGAATATTCCGCAGGTTGCAGTAAATGAAAGTTTAAATTTTGAACGAATTGAAATTGACAAAGATGCTTACCTAGTTGGAAACAATCGTTTTCAGAAGAATCCCTTTGGAATTTGGGAATTGTATTTAGAAGGAAGTCCTTATGAGCGCGGAATTGCCAATGGGAAATTAGCCGAAGAATACATTTATAACCAAGAAAAAGTCTTTGTGGATCGCGTAAAAGAATTGGTTCCTTCCAAATTTCAACAAGGTTTGGTTCGCGGATTTTTGCGCTTTTTTAACCGAAAGTTGGACAAACACGTAACAGACGAATACAAAGAAGAGATTTTTGGAATCTCGCAGTATACTTCCAAAGAATTTGAATTTGTGGCTCCCAATTATTGGCGAACCCTCTATTTTCATGCCGCACACGATATAGGACACGCCTTGCAAGATTTGGCTATGGTGGGTTGTACGTCCTTCGCAGCTTGGGGAAATCAGTCGGCGGATGGGAAATTGATTTTGGGTCGAAATTTTGACTTTTATGTTTCGGATGAATTTGCCGAAAACAAAATCATTGCCTTCATCAATCCTACCGATGGACACAAACATGCGATCCTTACTTGGCCAGGAATGATTGGCGTTGTTTCAGGAATGAATGAAAAAGGCTTGACGATTACGATTAATGCGGGAAAATCATCCATTCCATTGGTGGCGAAAACCCCGATTTCTATTCTGGCAAGAGAGATTTTACAATATGCCTCCAATTTTGAACAAGCGATTGAGATTGCTAAAAAGCGCGAAGTTTTTGTGGCGGAATCCATCATGGTGGGAAGTGCAGAGGATGGATCTGCGATTTTGATTGAAGTTTCACCCAAGAAAATGGATGTTTTTCAAGTAGAAAATTCAGCCGAATTATTGGTATGTTCTAACCATTTCCAAAGCAACTTATACGAGACCGACAAACGAAATCTAAATGCCATCCAAAATTCCCATTCGCAATATCGATTTGATCGTATGAACGAATTGGTAGAAAAAAATCCGCCAATTACACCTGAATTGGCAGCCGAATTTTTGCGTAACCAAAATGGTTTGAAAGATCAAAATATTGGGATGGGAAATGAGAAATCCATCAATCAACTTTTATCACATCATGGTGTGATTTTTCAACCAGAAGATCGTTTGATGTGGGTTTCGGCCAATCCTTTTCAATTGGGAGCTTTCGTCGCTTATGATTTGGATGAGGTATTTCAAAAAATGGAAAATTCAACGAAACCTTTGACTTTATATGTGGACTCTTTGACGATTGCGGAAGATCCTTTTGTGCATTCGCTGGAATTGAAAAACTATGAAGAATTCAAGAAGAAATTACAATACATCCAAGAGAAAATCAATACCAAAGAAAAAATAGAAGCGTCGGATTTGATTCATTTTATCGAATTAAATCCCGAATTTTGGAAAGCGCATTTTATGGTGGGCGAATATTATTTTGTCCAAAAAGAATATGAAAACGCATTGATTCATTATCGAAATGCCTTGGAAAAAGAAATAACGACTGTTCCTGATCGTGAATTTTTGCTTAAGCGAATTCAAAAATCAGAACGAAAACTAAACTAAAGAATGATCAATTTACCTGAAATAGAAACCCAATCGGAATTTGAAATTGAACGATTTCAAGAACAAGAATTGAGAAAACAATTGTTGTATCTAAACGAGAAATCACCTTATTATTCGGCTCTTTTTGCGGAAAACGAAATCGATATATTGGACATCAAAACCATTCAAGATTTGGCCAAAATTCCCGTTACAACCAAAGATGATTTGCAGAAACACAATGATCAATTTCTTTGTGTAGACCGAACCAAAATTGCCGATTATGTGACAACTTCGGGAACTTCAGGTGATCCGGTTATGATTGGTTTAACCGATTCCGATTTGGATCGTTTGGCCTACAATGAAGCACTTTCGTATCAGTGTGCGGGTTTAAGCGAATCCAGTATCATTCAAATGACCACCACCATAGATCGTCGATTCATGGCAGGATTGGCGTATTTTTTAGGTGCTAGAAAAGCAGGAATTGGAGTTGTTCGCGTAGGTTCTGGAGTTCCAGAATTGCAATGGGATACCATTCAAAAAGTAAAACCTGACACTTTGATTTGTGTTCCTTCTTTTTTGTTGAAGATGATCGAATTCGCGGAAGAAAAAGGAATTGACTATCGTCATTCAAGCATCAAAAAAGCAATTTGCATTGGCGAACCTTTGCGAAATCCAGATTTTTCGGACAATGTTTTGGCTACAAGAATCAAATCGAAATGGGATATTGAATTGTATTCAACCTATGCTTCTACCGAAATGGCGACCGCTTTTACGGAATGCAGTCATGGAAAGGGAGGTCACCTACATCCGGAATTAATTATTTGCGAATTTTTGGATGATCAAAATCGGCCCGTTGCAGCTGGAGAACCAGGCGAATTGGTGGTGACGACATTGGGGGTTGAAGCAATGCCGCTTTTGCGCTATAAAACAGGTGATGTTGTGCAGGCGTTTTATGAACCTTGTGGCTGTGGTAGAACGACCATGCGATTAGGACCCTTGATTGGTCGCAAACAACAAATGATCAAGTACAAGGGAACTTCTCTTTATCCGCCTTCCTTGCAAGATTTATTGAATGATTTTGAAGAGGTGAAACATCATGTGATTGAGGTTTATTCAAGCGAAATCAATGAAGATGAAATTTTGGTCAAGGTATTTTGTATAGAAGAATCCGAAGAATTGCAAGACAGAATTAAAGACCGATTTCGAGCGAAAGTTCGGGTAAGTCCCAAAATTCAATTTATTGCAGAACAGGAAATTATGCGCATAAAATTTCCTGAAAACTCAAGAAAAAGTATCACATTTGTAGACAAAAGAAAATCAAATTTATAACAAAGAATACTATGAAAACAAGACTATTTTTAACCTTATTTGCGGCATTTACCGTGTTGGTTTCTGCTCAAAAAATGAAATTTGAATCGGGTGATTTAACATTTTTAAAAGGTCAAACCGAATTGAATGTGGAAATGAATTTTGACAAAACTACTTTCTACAATGAGAAAATGTCAGAAGAAGAATACATTGCCAAACGAACCAAAGAAATTGGGGATGATAAAGGAAAGGCTGAAGCGGACAAATGGTTGACCGATTGGGAAAAATCCAAAGGTGATTTTGGCGACAAGTTTATCGCTTCTTTGAATAAAAATTCCAACATCAAAGCGGCTAAAAATTCAAGTGCACAATATACCGTGATTGTGGAAACGACTTGGATTTATCCAGGATGGTTTGCAGGTGTCATGAAGCAACCAGCAAAAGTGAGTACACTTTTAAAGTTTGTTGAAACAGCAAATCCAGGAAAAGTTTTGGCGGTGATCAATAGTCAAAATGCTCCGGGTGATGGGAATTTTGTGGGTGTTGCCAACAACAATGACCGTATTGCGGAAGGATATGCCAAAACAGGAAAAACTTTGGCTGGAATGGTCAAAAAAGGAATGAAATAAAAATATACTATCTACAAATATAAAGCCGGAAGTATCCGGCTTTTTTTATTGTCCACAGTGTTGCATGTACAAATTATAAAGATTGAAATATGGGACATAGGAACGTTTTTCCATGACTTCATATTCAATCATTTGTCGTTGGTCTTTCGGATAAGACTTTATCAGCTGTCCTTCTTCTTTTGTAAAGGATGAGAAGGAATTTTTTAAATCTTCTATAAAACCAGAGGAAATGGTTTCAAGATTTTTCATGAAATAGGGACAGTTACGGAAGGCTTGTTCGATCGCTTTTTTTGCATGGTTTTGATGGGTATCAAATTTGTAGATTTTATGGGGTAAATAGAATTGATAGGCATAATCTTCATTTTCAAATTGAAAATATACATCGCTCCATGAACTTCTTTTATAATTTTGCCAAGTAAAAAATCCGTACAATTTCAATTTTCCTTCTTTCAGTAAAGGCGCCCAAATTTTTCGGTTAACGGTATCCATACGTATGGACTCTTTGTTTTCGTCTAAACTTGGACGTATGAATTGAAGAGTTTGGTAGGTGCTGGAAGTTCCGTCTGGATTGTTGACGATAACAAAGTCTATGGAATCATCTGGGAATTGCTGTTGTTGCCCATCGTCATAGTTTTCTTTGTAGGTAATTTTCTTCAGAACCGTTGGGAAATTGGCATATCGTGATGCCATGTCAAAGGTTGAGGTTCCGGTAAAATATTTTGAGCCTTTTTCGTCGGATTTTGATTGTTTGTC
The DNA here is from genome assembly GCF_040545805.1 of Moheibacter stercoris. Lineage (NCBI taxonomy): Bacteria > Pseudomonadati > Bacteroidota > Flavobacteriia > Flavobacteriales > Weeksellaceae > Moheibacter > Moheibacter stercoris. The sequence continues at coordinate 62,146 of NZ_JBEPMO010000004.1, read as the reverse complement.
ACTTTGGGCAAACTCGTCATAAATCCAACCTTTGAGGGTTTCGCCATTTTTGAAATGGATTTCAGCTTTTTGAAAATCGCGCTGGATTTGTCCAAATGAACAAAGTGAGATAAGTAGAATAAGGGTTAAAAAGATTGTTTTCATGGAATGAGAAGAATGTTGTATATGTTTCAAATATAAGATTCCGATGGAAATTTTCTGGAAAATACTTTCAGTTTTTCTCTGATAACGAATCTTCTAGCCCCGATAGCAGTGGAAATCCTTTTTGAGAATTCAAAAAGATTGCAACGTATAGCGGGAATAGCTCCAAAAAAATAGAATTTCTGAAAAATTAAATCTAGATTTCTTTAGCATTACGCGCGGATTATTTTTAATTTTGCAGCTTCAATTCACACTTTTTATACATAGAAAATCATGCAACAACAAGCTTTATTATTTTCAACACGTTCAAGCGAAGGTTTGGCTCAGAAAATTGCCGATCATTATGGCGAGAAATTGGGAAATTTGAAAATCGTTGATTTTAGTGATGGCGAATTTCAACCTGCTTTTGAACAATCGGTACGTGGTGCACGCGTATTTTTAATCGGATCGACTTTCCAGCCAAGTGATAATTTGATGGAGTTGTTGTTGATGTGTGATGCTGCAAAACGCGCTTCAGCAGATAAAATTACAGCAGTGATTCCTTATTTTGGGTATGCGCGTCAAGATCGTAAAGATGCTCCTCGTGTTCCAATTGGAGCGAAATTGGTTGCTAAAATGTTAACGGCTGCAGGTGCGACTCGTGTAATGACGATGGATTTACACGCTGATCAAATCCAAGGATTTTTTGAAATTCCAGTCGATCATTTGTATGCATCAACGATTTTTATTGATTACATCAAAAGTTTGAATTTGGATAATTTGACGATTGCTTCTCCGGACATGGGTGGTGCAAAACGTGCCAATAACTACTCCAAACATTTGAATGCCGATATTGTGATTTGTCACAAGGAACGAAAAGTTGCCAATCAAGTAGAAAATATGTTGTTGATTGGAGACGTGGAAGGGAAAAACGTCATTTTATTGGACGATATGATTGATACAGCTGGAACTTTGGCAAAAGCATCTGAATTAATTATGGCAAAAGGCGCAAAAAGTGTACGTGCTGTTGCTACTCACGCAGTCCTTTCTGGAAGCGCCTATGAGCGAATTGAAAACTCTCCTATGGTAGAAGTGGTTGTAACAGATAGTATTCCGTTAAAAAATAATTCGGTTTCTAAAATAAAAGTATTATCTTGCGCGCCACTTTTCGCTGATGTGATGCATATGGTACATGACAGAAAATCAATTAGTTCGAAATTTATCATTTAAAATTTTAGACGATAATTTTTGATTTGACGACGAAAACGAGAAGTTTTAAAACTATTAACAAATAAATAATAACAAATGAAATCAATTACAATTCAAGGTGTAAAAAGAGAAAGCGTGGGTAAAGCTTCGACGCGTACCTTACGTAATGCTGACCAAGTACCTTGTGTTGTTTATGGTGGAAATGAACCTTTGCATTTCTCAGTAGATGAGAAAGCTTTCAAAGGGTTGGTTTATACACCGGAAGCACACACTGTTAATTTGGAATTGGCTGATGGAACTAAAGTTGCTGCAATTTTGCAAGACATTCAATTCCACCCAGTAACAGACAAAATCATTCACGCTGACTTCTATCAGTTGAGCGATGATAAGCCTGTTACAATCGAAGTTCCTGTACGTTTAACAGGTCGTGCTCGTGGTGTGGTAAACGGAGGGGTTATGCGTTTCAATATGAGAAAGTTGAAAGTAAGAGCTATCCCTGCAAACTTACCAGACGAAATCGTAATCGATATCACGTCTATGCGTATTGGACATAAAAAATATGTTGATTCAATCCGTAACAACGATTACACCATCCTTCACCCAGATAACGCGGTTATCGTTGCGATCAGAACGTCTAGAACGGCTGTTGCTGATACTGATGATGATGAAGATGAAGAAGCAGCAGGAGATGCTCCAGCAGCTGAAGCAGCATCAGAAGAAGGTGCAGAATAAGAATTTATTCTTCTATACAATAGAGACTCCGGCTTTACAGTCGGAGTTTTTTTTATGTGGATAGTTTCCGCAAATCTCTTACTTTCGCTTTATGAACGAATTGTTTTCAGACGAATATTTTATGCGCAAGGCATTGGACGAAGCTCATGCAGCTTTTGAGCGAGATGAAATCCCTGTAGGTGCGATTGTAGTGTCCAACAACAAAATCATAGCAAAAGGACATAATCTTACTGAAACCTTAACCGATGTGACGGCTCATGCTGAAATGCAATCCATCACAGCCGCTGCCAATTATCTAGGTGGAAAATATTTGATAGATTGTACCTTGTATGTGACACTCGAACCTTGTGTGATGTGTGCAGGAGCTTTGTATTGGAGTCAAATTTCCAAAATAGTCGTAGGTGCGCGAGATGAAAAAAGAGGATTTCTACAAGCAGGTGTGAAGTTGCATCCCAAAACAGAAATTACATGGGGAATTATGGAAAACGAATGTTCAGAGTTGATCAAGGTGTTTTTTAGACAAAAGAGGTGATATGTTTTCAATTAGTTTAAATCTCTTTTGAAATAGCATTACTAAAAATAAAAAGCTGATTTTACAAAAAGAGATAAATAATTGAACTTGTTTAAACTTTTAACAAGATAAGAGCAAAAGCGAGATAATGCCAATTTAACCAAGAAGAATCTAAAGAATCAAACCTGATTAACAAAGTTCTAAAACTGTCGATCCAAGCAAAAGTTCTTTCATTGACAAATCTTTGGTCGTAAATATCTTGGTTGAAAAACCGCTTCTTTCCTCTTTTCTTTGTTTTCCTATTGCGCTTGTTTTCAACAATATTGGCATACATCTTTCTTCTGTGAATGGCTCTTCTAAGTTTCTTAGAATCAAAAACTTTGTCTGCATTTTGAATGCTATTCTCTACACAAATCCCACGGTTTTTCAAATCTTTCATCATTTGTGCATATTGTGGAACTATTTGGTACAAATCATTATGATTTCCACTAATGATACCGCCTGAAGCAATAGGAATACCCTTTCCATCGGTCATAATCAAAATATTGGAAGTTCTTCCTTTCTTGTGATGTTGATAATCAACACTCTGCGCTGATTTTTTAACCAAGGTGTGGGTGCCGTCAAGGTTCAATTTTTCGGTATCTAACTTATCTTTTTGTATTTCCAGATAGGATTCAAACATTTCTTTAAAAACACCTTTTTTTACACCAATGGGAACTCGTATAAAAATGATGATTGATCTGCATACGCTTGCAAGTCCAACTTTAAAATCAACATCAGAAGTCCATTATCTTCAATCAAATGATTGGGAAATTTCATTAAAAGGCTACAATGGATTTCAGGACACTCAACTTCTTGATTTTGAAGGAGAAGTAATATTCATCAATTTTTGGGGAACTTGGTGCGGACCTTGTGTCTCGGAAATGCCCAGTTTGCAAAAATTATATAAAGCCAAAGGGAAAGAAATGAAATTTGCATTTATTGCTATGCAGGATAAGCCGGAAAAAATCAATTCATTTATAAGGAAAACAGGTTATACGATGCCGATCTATGAAGTAAATGCTAAATTTTCTTCAGAGATTCATCCCAAAGCCTACCCAACTACTTATATTTTAAATAGAAAAGGAGAAATGGTACTTTTTGAGCGTGGAGCGGCGGATTGGAATGCACCCGACGTTCATCATTTACTCGAAAAACTAATTGCAGAATAATCGACTTAAAATAGGATGGGAAAGTGTTGGTAACTATGACATTTTACCATAAATACACGGATTTTTGAAGATTTTATAAGATTTTATACATCAAAATTTAGTATGATTGCATTTCTCTTAAACTAAATTATTAATCATGAAATTAAAATTTTCAGGAATCTTATCCTTTTTTGTCATCATTGTATGGGCGCAAACTCCTTATTCGACAGGGCTGATAATGGATGATAAGGCTTATGATAATACTCCATTAAAAGCACGAAATGTAGGATTTCAGGATGTCGTAGCCGACATCACTTCTGTATCGTTAAAAGAATTTGTTCCAGAAATTAAAAACCAAGGCTATTATGGAACTTGTGTGGGTTGGTCAACTGCCTATTATGGAAGATCAATTCTAGAGTCTAGAATGAATAACTCTAAATCAGATTCGAAACTATTTTCTCCACTTTTTACCTATATGCAATCCAATGTGGATGATGATTATAATTGCCAAGGTGGTGCTTACATTAATCGAGCTTTAAAATCAATGGTAGAGGATGGTTCGGCTTTTTTTTCCGACTTTGATGATTCCTGTGGAGATGAAATCTCAACTTCGGTGGTAGAAAAAGCAAAAGAATATCGGATCAAAGATTTTACCCGATTGTATGGTGCATCTGAATCAAAAGAAGTGAAGATAGAATCCGTCAAAAGATCATTGGCAAACGGCAATCCGGTCATCATAGGCTTTCTAGTAGAAAACGCATTTTATTATGCTAAAAACCTATACGAACCAGAAGAAATGGGAGTAGGTGGCCATGCGATGTGTGTTGTGGGGTATGATGATGATAAATACGGAGGGGCATTTGAGATCGTAAATAGTTGGGGTACAGACTGGGGGAATTCAGGATATATTTGGGTTCGATATGATGACTTTGTCAACTATACACGGTATGCATTTGAAATGATTCCACAAACCAAAGTGGAAAAGCGAAATTTAGCAGGAAAACTGAAAATGATGCTGCAAGACGGTTCAGAAATGACCGTTACGAAAGGAAATGGAGGCTATGGTAAATCCGTTTTAGGTTGGCAAGAGGTAGTAGTGGATAAAGAAATTCAAAGTGCTGGGGACTATCAGACACAAAAAACATTTCCGGAAGGGACAAGATATAGAATGTATGTTGAAGTAGAGAAACCAAGCTATGTATATGTTTTTGCCGCGGATTCAAATGGACAGAACGGCATTTTATTTCCTCATGATAAAAACATAAGTCCGTTTATTAATTATGACAATACGGAAGTCATCATACCTGGAGAAAAACATTGGTTTCGATTAGGAGGACAAGTTAATTCCGACTATTCCATCGTCCTCTTTTCAGAAGATCGTATTGAGGTGGAAGAAGTTAAAAATCAACTGGATACTTTAGATGGAGATTTATTGGACAAATTGTATCTTATCTTCAAAGATAAACTGATTGCAAAAGAAAACATCAAATTGTCCGAAGGCGAAATTGCATTTGAAGCCACGTATTCTTCGGGATCCATGGTGTTAATGTTGTTAGAAATCAAACGTAATTAAATTGGAATGAAAAGCAGTTTGCTTATTCTCGCTTTCTTTTTAACTGGTTGTGCGATTTTTTCTTCTGACCCAAAATTCAAAACGTCTGAAACTATTTCGCGTCAACTTCTCACAAATGAACGATTTTTTCAGTTTGTCGGAGAGGCCAGTGCTTTCCAATTAGAGAATTCAACGAAAATAGACCTGCTTGAAATCCATTCAGTGTTAATCGAAGGCACGAAAGACTCGATGAACAAAGCAGTTTTGATTGGAGAATTCTCCGAAAAACAAGTTCAATTATTTTGCCAGACGATTATAGACGATAAACTCTATGATTGGGATTCTATTTCTCTATCTAAAACCGAATTTAAACCCAAATACCAAATTCGAATTTTTAATTCGGACCAGTATTTTAGTTTTATGTACAGTCCTATGACCAATCAATTTAGTAGAATCAGTCTCTCGGAAGGCCAAGAAGTCATTTTCGTTAAACCGGAATTCAAGTCAAAATTCGAATCTATAATTAAATAAATCATGAAACTTTATTACAATTTTTTTTTAATTCTATTAATTATTGGTGCAAATACACAAGCGCAGCTACGTGTTTTTTCCTGTGGATATCAAGGATATCAAACGGTCGAACAAGCAGATGATTATAGCGATATTTGTGAATTGTATAATTCGGTACATTCCGGAGAGAAATACGAGGAAGCGCTTTTAAAAGTAGAGCAAATTTTGGATAAAGTAGGACTGTTCCGGAATTTTGAAGTAGAAGAATGTGGAGGTATAAATAATGCAATTGCCGTAACGATTCCTTTAAAAAACGGAGATTTGGATCGTTATATTATCTATGACAATTTGTTCTTTCAAAAAGTAAAAGATGCAACCAACACTGATTGGGGACTAATCAGCATTTTGGCACACGAAATTGGTCACCACCTAAACGGGCATACACTTACAGGGGCCGGAAGTACTCACCAGACCGAATTACAAGCCGACGAATTTTCAGGATTTGTTTTAGCAAGAATGGGTTGTAGTTTGAAAGACGCTCAGTCAGCCATCGATAAAATGCTACCTGAAAAAGGGTCATCTACGCACCCAGAAAAATCCAAACGACTACAGGCGGTTGAAAAGGGATGGAACCGAGGGAATGGGAAAAGTATAAAAGTAGAAGAAATTAAAGAAGAAGTAATCGTCCAAATTATCGAAAATAAAATTTCTGAGGAGGATGTAAAAGACGTGATTGATGCTGAACAAATTTTGGCGCAGTACATAAAAGCAATTGGTGGGCAAGAAGCAATCAGTAAAATAAAAACGATGCAAACCAAACAGACAACTACTTCTCATATAAAAAATACCCTAGGTCTCACAACTACCGAAACGAAAGACGACATCGTTTACCTTCGTCCTTCTTATTTTTTTAACAATAGCTCTTCGGGTGAAATGCTTGGCCTTGGGGGGAAGGTTTACATGAAAAAGCTAAATGATCAATGGGCTGAATATGAAAATCCAGAAGCCATTCCCGGTTCCAAATCTGATGGAGCAAGTGCCAGTTATGTAAAAGAATTTGCTTATTTGGTAAATAACACGGACATCCGATTTGAAGGGATTAAACAACTAGACGGAAAAGAAGTTTACGTGTTAAAGTTGCCTACAAAGGAGGTTTCGAATGAAGGATTAGTGGTTGTTGAAATTGATTATTTGCGTTATTATGATGTGAAAACCTCCTTGCTAATTGCGACAGAAGAAATTTGGAAATACGTTGCACTATCATCTGATCCTATGATTTATACCACGTATTATTCCGATTACCGAAATGTGGATGGTGTATTATTTCCTTTTAAGCAACATAAAGTGATGAATATTCCTTCCTATAATTTGGATGAAACATTACAAATTGAATCCATGAAAACCAATGTTCCAGTAGATGCTTCTCTGTTTACCATTGAAAACAAAGAGACATATGTACAGTCAGAGGTAGTAGCGGATATTGCTGTTGGTTTTAGTGAGTATTCGAAAGGAAATAAAATGCTTTATGATGCCACTACTTGTAACGAAGGTTTTGAAATTGTAAAAAAAGCAGCTGAATCAGGTCTATCGATCGCCTTCAGTGATTTGGCAGCGCTGTATAATCGTAATAAAATGAGATTTTACTATTGCCACAAAGTGGCTCCTGTAGATGATGAGAGGAAGATTTTTTGGAATTTTAAATATATAAGAAATGTAATTGGAAGTTATTGGGCAAGTCCAGATGTCATAGATAAATCAACTTTTAAGTATGTGATCAATCCAAGCGTAAAATCTATCAAATCTTCTGCAAAAGTCGCCGGAGGTTTAACCAAAGGACAACAGGAGTTTTTAGAAGTCATTGATTTGATTTCGGCCAACAAGAGTGATGAAGCCTTAGAAAAATTAAAACAATCTGCGGAGTCAGGATTTGTCGATGCCCAATTTGCGTTAGCGCGACATTATCTTCTGAAAATGAATATGGAAGAGCGAATGAAATGGCTTAAAAAAGCTTCTGACCAGAAAGATCCAGAAGCCCTATTGGAAATCAAATATTAAAATGAATCGATAAGAAAGCAAAAAAGAACTTTTCAAAATTTGAAAGGTTCTTTTTGTTTTAACCCATGAATAATGCTTTCAGCTCGTGTGCGTCCTTTGGGTCTAATCTTCCCGCCAAAATCAAACTCAATTGTTTTCTTCGTAAAGCTGCATCAAATCGTTCGATTTCTTCTTCGGTTTCAGGTTTTATTTGCGGAACTTCTGTGGGTTTGTTACATTGGTCAACCGCCACAAAGGTGTAGATTCCATTATTGGTTTTAATCATCACTTGTTTGACAGGGTCATCAATCCAAACATCGACATAAACTTCCATTGAAGTAGAAAAAGCACGGGTTACTTTTGCTTCCAATTTCACAATGCTTCCCAAAGGAATGGGTGTATTGAACGAAACGTGGTTCACGCTTGCTGTTACAACTTGGTAACTTTCGGAATGGCGTTTTGCCGCAATGGAAGAAATTCGGTCCATACGCGCCAATAATTCACCTCCAAAAAGGTTGTTCAACATATTGGTTTCGCCTGGTAAAACCAAATTGGTTAATACAGCCGCTGATTCTGAGGGAGTTTTGATTTTTGATTTCATGAAAAAAGACCTTTTGCGGCGCAAAGGTCTTTAAATTATCTCGATAAACAAATTGTTTAGTCTTAATCTTTTAGAGATAGAACCCAAGATTCTGGAAATTCTTCACCCAAACTTCTTCTGTATTCCAAAGCTTCTTCTTTGGTTGGGAAAGTTTGCAAAGCAACATAATAAAAACTTCCCTTTTTCTGAGTCATTTTCGCAGCTTCAAATCCTTTTTCTTGCAATTTCGCTACCGAATTGTTGGCTTCTTCCAACTTTCTGAACGAACCAACAATCATTTGGTAATCATGAATAATCGCTTCTTCTTTTACCGCTGAAATTTGTTTTTCAACAACCTTAATTGGTTCCGCAAAAACAGCTTTGGTGGCAGAAGCATCTGGATTCAAAATAGGTGATACAAACCCACTCCATTGTTGATTCACAAAGTCAGTTACAGGTTTTGGTTTCCCAAAATACAAATAACCTCCCACCAAAATAGGAATAATCGAAGCGACTTTCCACCAAACAGCAGAAGAACTTTCTTGGTTTTCAGTGGTTAAGACATATTGTCCTTTAACCTTATCCAAACCAAACGACTTCAGTAAATAGTTTTGGGAAGATGGTGTGAAATTTAATTGATCATTTTCTGTTTTTGAAAAATTTCCAAGTCCCTCCAAATTCAAGGTTGTATTTTTGTTCAAATGGTTTTTCCAAAATTGAACCATGCTTTCAATTTCTTCTTGAGCTTTTTCAAATGAAATTCCATTTTTCGTCGCCACTTCTTGAATCAATAACCCATCATTTTTGATCAAAGATGGGTTAAAAGCCAATTCTTTTTTTGGTGGTAAAAAAATTGAATTTTCAGGTTGATAAATCGATTGAACTTTTTGAGCGATAAACGCACCAAATTCTGGCACAATCACACAATCGTGCTGAAACAATAAGGTTGAGATATACTTTTCCAAATTCATACTTCAAAAGTACGAAGTTATTCCCATAAAAATCCGTCAAGTAAATAAATTGTTAATAAACTTTTCTTAACTTAGAAAGATGAACCCTAATTTACTACCATTACTTGCATTGACTTACGTTCCAAGATTGGGTCCAATAAACCAACGGAAAATTTTAAAAACGGTTGAAGCCGATCAGATTTGGCATTTAAGTCCAAAGGAATTGAAAGCGATTTTTCGAAATCGAACTGATTTGATTCGTTATTTCCAAACGAACGAATGTTTTGCTTTGGCACAAAAAGAAATGGATTATTGCGAAAAGCACGGCATTGAAATCCTAAGCTATCAAGATATTTCGTATCCCGAAAAATTAAGAAATTGTTCTGACGCTCCTTTGGTTTTGTTTAAAAAGGGCAATTATAATTTTGATAATAAGTTGCATATCGGAATTGTTGGAACACGCCAAATGACTTCGTATGGGAAAAAATTTATTGAGAAATTAGTGGAGGATTTGTCCTCTCAAAACATTGCTTTTGTAAGTGGTTTGGCTTATGGTTGTGATATTGAAGCGCATCGAAATTGCCTGAAATATCAAATTCCCAATCTTGCAGTTTTGGCACATGGGCTCAATCGAATTTCTCCTGCACCTCATAAAAAGGAAGCGAAAGAAATCTGTGAAAACGGGGCATTATTAACCGAATATTCGACATTTCATAATGCTGAACCTTTGAATTTCGTCCTTCGAAATCGAATCATTGCTGGTCTTTGCGATGCGGTAATTGTGGTGGAATCTGATAAACGCGGTGGTGCTTTGGCGACAGCGAATTATGCCAATTCCTACAATCGGGAAGTTTTTGCTGTTCCGGGTAGAATTGAAGATCGGTTGAGTTTTGGCTGTAATGAATTGATTCAAAGTAATCAAGCCTATATGATTCGTGATGCCAACGATTTGTTGAATTATTTCAACTTGAAAATTAATCCGAAACCTATTCAAAAGGAATTATTTATTGACCTAAATTCCGATCAAGATTTGGTATATCAGTTTTTGGTTAAATCAGGAAAAAAGCACATTGATGAAATTGCTCTAAGTCTTCAAATTCCTTTGTACAAACTGAATTCGGTATTATTAGAATTAGAATTAATGGGTTTGATAAAGCCATTTTCGGGAAAATTGTATGGGTTAAATTAAAAAAAATGAAATTTTTGCATGAGATTTTTGAGGAAAATGTAAATTTGATAAAATCAATTTCAAGTTTTATATGGAGAAAATCATTCATGATTTCATGGCAGAAGTGGGAAGAAGAAATCCCCATGAGCCAGAATTTTTACAAGCTGTTCAAGAAGTAGCGGAAACCATTTTGCCTTATACCTTAAATAAGGATATTTACCACGGACAAAATCTTTTGTTACGAATGACTGAACCAGAAAGAACGATCATTTTCCGAGTTCCTTGGGTAGATGATAAAGGAATCATTCAAGTGAATAGAGGATATCGAATTCAAATGAACTCTGCGATTGGACCCTATAAAGGTGGATTGAGATTTCACCCAAGTGTGAATTTGAGTATTTTAAAATTTTTGGCGTTTGAGCAAACCTTTAAAAATGCCTTAACTACTTTGCCAATGGGTGGTGCAAAAGGAGGATCTGATTTTGACGCTAGAGGAAAGTCAGATGGCGAAATCATGCGTTTTTGCCATGCTTTCATGAGCGAATTGTATCGTCATGTGGGACCAAATACAGATGTTCCAGCAGGTGATATTGGAGTTGGTGCTCGCGAAATTGGGTATATGTTTGGAATGTATAAAAAACTTCGAAATGAATTTACCGGTGTGATTACTGGAAAAGGAATGTCTTGGGGTGGTTCTTTGTTGCGTCCTCAAGCTACTGGTTTTGGAGCTGTTTACTTTTTGAAAGCCATGTTGGCAACAAAAGGTGAAGAAATAAGAGGGAAACGAATTGCAGTTTCAGGTTTTGGAAATGTGGCTTGGGGAGCTGTAACCAAAGCGGCTGAATTGGGTGCGAAAGTTGTGACTTTGTCTGGTCCAGATGGACATATCTATGATGAAAATGGAATTTCTGGGGAGAAAATTGACTTCATGTTGGAGCTTCGCGCGACCAATAATGATGTGGTAAAACCTTATGCTGAAAAATATGGAGTTCCTTTCTTTGAAGGAAAATCTCCTTGGATGCAAAAAGTTGATATTGCGATGCCTTGTGCTACCCAAAATGAATTGCATTTGGCTGATGCCGAAATGTTGGTAGCCAATGGAGTGCAATGCGTAGTAGAAGGAGCCAATATGCCAACTACGCCAGATGCTATGGAATATTTTAAAAAGCATAAAATATTATTCTCACCAGGGAAAGCTTCCAATGCAGGTGGAGTCGCAACTTCTGGTTTGGAAATGTCTCAGAATTCATTGAGAATAGAATGGACGGCTGATGAAGTCGACCGAATTTTAACCAAAATAATGACCGATATTCACGATTCTTGTGTGAAATATGGAAAAGGAGAAGATGGCTACATTGACTATGTAAAAGGAGCAAATATTGCTGGTTTTGTCAAAGTTGCCGATGCAATGCTTGCGCAAGGAGTAGTGTAAATTCAATAGAAATAAAACATCAATCGTCTCATTTTGGGGCGATTTTTTTTGGAATTTTGATTCATGAGAAAGTCAATTCAATCCAAATCTAATTGACCTTAAATCAGAAAATATCCGTAAATTTCACCTTCAAATAACATACACATGAAACAATTTTTAACCCTAATCTTTCTCTTATTTTGTGGGTGGTTGTTCTCCCAAGATTTGGTTTTGATCAAATTTGAAGACAAACCCAATGCTCAACATTTTTATGATAATCCATTGGAAATGTTGACGCAGAAAGCGATTGATCGTCGAGCTAAATACAATATTCCCTTCAATTTACAAGATGTTCCGGTGGAACCATCCTATGTCACTCAAGTGGAAAATTTGGGTGTAACGCCTATTGCGGTTTCCAAATGGTTCAACGGAGTCTTTGCTTGGGTAAGCAATGCTCAGGTTAGTCAATTGGAAGCCTTGCCGTTTGTGTCAGAGGTAGAATCATTCGTTCGGGTTGATGGGCCGGAAGTCTATAACCCACAACCCGATAAATTTGCCAATGAGCCTATCGGTACTATTGGAACAGATGGTGAAATGGATTTTAACTATGGAGTTACGGATGAACAAGTAAAACAACTCAAATTGGAGTACCTTCATAATTTAGGTTTTACAGGTGAGGGAATTACCATTGCCGTTATGGATAACGGATTTCCTGGTGTGAATAGTTTAGGAGCCTTTAGTTACATTCGAAACAATGGTCAAATTAAAGGGGGATACAATTTCATCGAGAACAATGAAAATATTTATGCGCGTGGAACTCATGGAACCATGGTTTTATCGACCATTGGTGCCTATATTGAAAACCAATACGTAGGAACTGCTATCGATGCAGATTATTATTTGTTCATCACCGAAAATACCGATCATGAATTGCCAGATGAAGAAGTTCACTGGATTTCTGCAGCCGAACGCGCGGATTATTTAGGAGTTGACGTAATCAACACCTCTTTGGGGTACAATGAATTTGATGATCCTCGCTACAATTATGTGTACGAAGATATGGATGGTCAAACAGCTTTTATTACACGAGGTGCTCAAATTGCAGCTGAAAAAGGAATTATGGTCGTGAACTCAGCGGGAAATTCAGGAAACTCTGCATGGCATTATATTACAGCTCCTGCCGATGGAGTTGATGTATTTACCATTGGAGCCGTGGATCAATATGGGATTTCGGCTGGATTTTCTTCTTATGGACCAAGTGCAGACGGACGTATAAAACCCGATGTTACTGCAAGGGGTCGCGATGCTGCCATCATTCGTGTCAATGGAAATATTGATTATTCCAACGGAACTTCGTTTTCGTCGCCTATCATGGCTGGAGCGATGGCTTGTTTCATTCAAGCAAATCCCGAAGTTTTGCCATCTGATTTAAGACAAATTGTTCGTCAGACCGCTAGTCGATATACCAATCCAACCAATCAATTAGGCTATGGTATTCCAAATTTTGAATTGGCTCATAACTCTTTGATGTCGGTGGTGGATATAGATTCGAAAAATAACGTGGTTGTTTATCCGAATCCAACTTCAGGTTTGATCAATATTCAATCCGACAAAAACATTCATTCTTTGCAATTGATTTCAGTTGAAGGGAAAATAGTTCGAAAAATGAAAGCTATATCAGAGTTGAATATCCAAGATTTGCCCAATGGAGTTTATGTGTTGAAGGTACAATTGGAAAATGGTCAACAGGTAATAAAGAAGATTATTAAAAAATAATCAGACATGAAAAGAAGTAAGAAATCCATCTAATTTTGATGGATTTTTTTAATTCTATTCTAAAACTCAAATATTTATGTAAATTGTAGAATCAATTATTCCTACAATGAAACAAATTTTACTCCTAACTATTTCTGTTCTGTCGCAACCTCTTTTTGCCCAAATGTTGGATGAAGAAAAAATACTAAAACAAATTTCCGATAAAGCATGTCAATGCATCGATTCTATTGCAGTTCAAAATCGAGAAAAAATAAAAGTAATCAACGATATCAGTGGTTGTATCGATGAACAAACAGATGGCTTGCAATTGATGTTAAAGTTAAATCAAACTTTGGCTCCACTCGAAACCTATCTTGACAAGGGTGAAGGAGAGCATGTGGTTGAATCGAAAGGTGATGTAGAAATTGCAATTGATTTCAATAAGAATTCACAAGAATACAGAGATTATTATTACAAAATTGAGCGCTATTTGATGCAAAATTGTGAATCCATGATTGAAAAAGTTGCTTCCAATGATATGCCTAATGAAAAATCGGTCTCAAAAAATCCCGAAGCCTTACGTTTTTATGAGTTGGGTGTTCTGGAATCCAAAGATCAGAATTTTGAAAAAGCGAATGAATATTACAGAGAAGCTCTTCGAATCGATCCGAATTTTGCCTTTGCTTGGGACAATATGGGCTTGAATTATCGCCGAATGAATCAATTTGACAAAGCAATTGAGGCGTATGAAAATTCCCTAAAATTAGATCCAGCCGGAAAAATGCCATTGCAGAATTCTGCTATTGTGTATGTTTATCAAAAGGATTTCAAGAAAGCGATTGAAGCCTACGAAAGACTTGGGAAAATATATCCGGGAGATCCTGAAGTTTACTATGGATTGGCACATATTTATACCGATCATTTAGATCAACCTGAATTGGCTTTGGACTATGCCTGTAAAGCTTACATAGGTTATTTGGACATCAAATCACCTTATCGTACAGATGCGGAACATATGATTTCGGTATTGTATTTTCAGATGGAAAAAAAGAATCAAATAGATCAATTCAAAGCCATTTTGAAAAAATACAATCTGAATTGGGCAGATTAAGGACTTACTTTAATCCCTTTGTCAGACAAACGTTTCTTGATGTAGCTTCTGTCTGCAGTTTGATTTCGTAAACTATCTTCGTAGGTATAGGTAGAAATTTTATTTTGTTTCAAATTGACAATTAAAATGGAAGGTTGGTTTTCATCGTTGTTTTCGAGCAAAGCAAAAATAGAATCTGTTACCCAAAAGGCATCTTCCACCCAATACGAAGGGCCATAGTAGGCAACTCGATTAATGGTTTTGTCGGCTAAATTGACCAAATTGATTTCAGAATCTGAGTTGTACATGGGAAATCCATCTTTTCCAACTTCCCAGTTGTAACTGTCAATATCCAAATACATGGTTTTTGAAGGATTGTAGATTAAAAAAGGTTCATAGGTTTTATCAAAATCAGCTTCGAAATTTCCTTTTACATTTCCAGGAATAATCTCCAATTTTTGAGGTTCTTGCAAATTGAACTTGGAAAGATTTAGTGGAGATTCTTTGGATTGATGATAGCTTAGCCAATTTTTCATCGCGGGTTGCGATTCAAATTCGGAAAAAATACCTTCATCTGTTTTCTCTTCCACCACAACCAATTCCGGAGCTTCTTCAATTTCGATACTTTCTACGGATTCATCTTTTTTGTCTTGACAAGAAAAGATCCAATAGAAACTTAGAATTCCTATAAATGGGATAATTTTTTTTAAGTTAATTTTCATAATACGTATGAACCTTTTTTTAGTTTTTAAATTTAGTATTTTCCTATATCTCCAATTTCTGGATTGATTTCTTTAGGATTTGGTCCCCATTTGTTAGTCCCTGGTTCGCTGTCAGTAAACAACCATACAAGCATGATGATAGGTCCGACTAAAGGAATCAAAACAATTAAGAAAAACCATCCACTTTTTCCAATATCATGCAATCTTCTCACAAGAACGCCTAGTGATGGTAGCAAAACAGCTAAAGAATACAATAAATACACGATATAAAATAACCAAAATATACCAGAAGGAGATCCGCCTCCCTGCATAGCCATCGCATCCATTCCTCCTGAGGCCAATAAAGGAATGTAAAGAACCAAAGAGATTATAAAATTACATAACGTAAAATACCAATATTCACTTCTTCTTGCTCTTCCTTGGAAGTTAACGTAGTTTTCAAATACAACTTTTTTGTACCATTCAATCATAATAATATAGTTTTAATTTTCTTAAAATTAGTAAATTATTCTTGAATAAAGTTTGGATTGGGTCCATATTTATTTTCGAATTCATCGGATTCTTGAATTATGAAAACAATTAGGACAATCAAACAAAATATAATGAACAATTGGATAGATGTAAATTTCCAAAAGTCGGGTCGATTGGTTCTTCCAGCAAATTGAAAAGCATTTGTGGTAAGTTGTTACCAATAGAATTGAAGTAGGTTCATTTTAAGCGCTAAGGTGCTTAAAATTAATTTATAGGATGTTCAATTGCAAATTCTAAGTCCAAATTCATTTGCTCAACCAATGCTTCCAAAGAATCAAATTTCATGTCCTCACGAATGAATTCCAAAACTTCCACTTCTAGAGTTTCTCCATAAACTTCTTGATCGAAATCCAAGATGAAAACTTCCACTCGTTTTTCATTGGAATTGGTTACCGTTGGACGAGTTCCAACGCTCAAAAGACCTTTGTGAATTTGATTTTCACGGATAACCTTGACGAAATAGACACCATTTTTAGGGACTAATTTGTAGGCGTCCAATTTTAAATTGGCAGTTGGGAAACCCAAAGTTCTTCCCAATTTGTCTCCATGTTCAACCTGACCTGAAAAACGATAATTTCGACCTAAACCTTTTTTAACCAAATCGAGGTTTGCCCCTTTTAGTGCATTTCGAATTTCAGTCGAACTCACCAAAAAATCACCCGATTTAATTTCATCGAGTCGTATAAGTTGAAATCCGAATTCTTTGGAAAGTTCTTGCAATTGTTCAAAATTTCCCGAACGATCCTTTCCAAATTGATGATCATGTCCAATGATGATGGTGTGAATCCCAATGTGATTGACCAATAATTCTTTGACAAATTCTTCTGAACTCAGACACGCAAATTCAGGAGTGAATTCATGAAGAATCAAATTTTCTAAACCAGATTTTTGAAGCAATGAAATTTTTTCTTCCAAAGTGGTCAATAGCTCTAAACCATCTACATCCTTTTTTAGTACAATTCTCGGATGAGGTTCAAACGTAAGCAAAGTGCTTTCGCCATGCATTTCCGCTGCAATTTCATTTAACTTTTGGATGATGGCTTGATGACCAATGTGAACGCCATCAAACATTCCTAACGTTAAAATAGGATTCTTTACCTCGCGGCAAGTGGAAATGTCGTGGAAAATTTTCATTGAATGCAAAGGTAAAGAGTTCTGAAAGGATTTGGAAATTAGATGTTATAAAAAAGCCCTCTAAAATGAGGGCTAAATCCTTATGCGGGAACTTTTCTTGGTTTTTCACGTTCCCATAAACGATGTTTTTTCATGGCAGCGATGAAATCATTGTGTAAATCATCTTTGGATTCAAAAATAACAGCAGCATCTTTTTCAATAAATGCTTTTTTGGCTAATTCCTCTGCGCCTTTTGCAAACGAAATGGCTTTACAATGTCGATAACCTTCATTTAAGAAATGGATATAATCTGGATTTTTGGCCAAATCTTTTACATGTTTTCCTTCTGGAGTGAAGAATGCATCGTAACAAACAGAGGCTTCGGTCAAATAAGAATGTTGAATTTCTGTAGTGGACCCATCGTCAAATGTCAGTTTTCCGACTTTGGAAGCAATCATTACAGCCGAAGCTCCTTCTTTTTCCAAAGCGGATTTCATTTTGTCGACTGAAGATTTACTCGCGCCTTCATCGATAAGAAAAGCCACTTTTCGGGTTTCAATTGTTCCTTCTCCATCTTTTACTTTCATACTCAACGCTTCGGATTTTTTAACTTCTTGTTTTTTGGGTTTGATTGGATAGTTGGGGTGGTTTTGTCGTGCGAACTTTAAAGTCAATTCATCCAATTCTTTTGGAGGAGTTAGACCTAAATTATCTCCGACTTTTTTCGCCAATTTCCCTTCGATTTGATTCAAAATCGCCAAAACTCGTTCTCTAATTTTTGCCTCTTTGACTTTTGATAATTCAAAACTCAAGGCATTGATGATGTGATCTTGCTCTTCTGGACTTTGCGAATTGAAAAACAATGTTGCCTGAGAAAAATGATCGGCAAATGAATCAGATCGTTCACGAACTTTTTCGGCTTTAATTTTTTCTTTGTGCGATTCAAATCCTTGTTCGCCTCTGAGCATCGCTTGGTATGGGCATCCATCCATTTTGCTATTTGGGAAATAACTAACGGCACCTTTCAAAATGTCCACCTTTCCAAATCCATCTTTCTGGTTGTTGTGTTTGCCGTTCAAAGGTCGGTTAATCGGTAATTCATGGAAATTAGGTCCACCTAAACGGTAGTTTTGGGTATCCATATAGGAGAATATTCTTCCTTGTAAAAGCGGATCATTGGAAAAATCGATTCCTGGAACAACTCGTCCTGGATCAAAAGCCGATTGTTCGTTTTCTGCAAAGAAATTTTCCGGATTTCGATTCAACGTCATGGTTCCGATGATTTTCAGTGGAATCAATTCTTCTGGAATTATTTTGGTTGGGTCGAGGATGTCAAAGGAGTATTTTAATTCATCTTCTTCTGGAATCAATTGAACACCCAAATCCCATTGCGGATAATTGCCCTCTTCAATCGCTTCCCATAAATCTTGTCTGTGAAAATCAGAATTGAATCCGGAAATTTTTTGGGCTTCATTCCAAGCTACGGAATGGGTTCCTAATTTTGGACGCCAATGAAATTTCACAAAGGTTCCTTTTCCGTCTTTGTTGACAAATTTGAAGGTATGAACACCGAAACCTTCCATCATGCGTAAACTTCTTGGGATCGCGCGGTCAGACATTACCCACATAATCATATGAGCCGATTCTGGCATTAAGGAAATAAAGTCCCAAAAGGTGTCATGAGCTGAAGCGGCTTGAGGCATTTCATTGTTGGGCTCAGGTTTTACGGCATGAACCAAATCGGGAAAGTTCATCGCATCTTGAATAAAGAAAACGGGAATATTATTTCCGACTAAATCATAATTTCCTTCCTCGGTATAAAATTTTACGGAAAAACCACGAACATCACGGGCCAAATCGGTAGATCCTTTGAATCCAGCGACTGTTGAAAAACGTGTAAAGACAGGCGTAACGGTTCCTTTTTTGAGGAATTTCGCAGAGGTGTATTCCGACACATCTGCGGTTGCTTCAAAAAATCCATGAGCAGCAGAACCTCTTGCGTGAACGACTCTTTCTGGAATTCGTTCCCGATCAAAATGCATGAGTTTGTCAAAATAAATGTGATCTTGTTGTAGGGATGGACCGCGATTTCCTGCTTTCAACGTATTGTTATTGTCGTGAATGGGAACGCCGTCGTTGGTAGTTAAAATTTTATTGGAATTGTCGATTAGATTTTTGTCAATGTTTGGGTTTTGACTTGATTTTTGTTTTTTCATGTCGTTCTTCATTAGGTTAAACTAGTTTGCATTAAAGATATTAGTTTTAGCTGATAATTGTCATGAAACGTTTCATTTTTAACTTAATTTAACATGGATGAATTTTTTCATGATTTTATGGAAAGAATTTGCCAAGCGAAAATTAAAATATTGGTGATGAAGAAATTGTTTCGAATCCTATACAGCATTCTGAATCAGATATTTTCAATTGAAATATTGGATAAGAATAAATACTGATAAAAATCTTATAATTGATGCTATTAGAATCAGTTGATTGCCTTATATTTGCGCAAAATTTAACAACACTTAATTTTTAAAATAATGGCAAACCATACAGGCAAAATTGCACAAATCATTGGACCGGTTATTGACGTTGTATTTGAAAACGCTGAAAATCTTCCGAACATTTATGATGCGTTAGAAATCCCAAGAGAAGGAAAAGAATCTTTGATTTTGGAGGTTGAACAACACATTGGAGAAGATACAGTTCGTTGTATTGCAATGGATTCTACTGACGGATTGAGCAGAGGTCAAGAAGTAAGAGAATTGGGAGCTCCAATCACAATGCCTATTGGAGATGCTATTAATGGTCGTACCTTCAACGTGGTAGGAGATGCTATCGACGGTTTAGGAAATATCGACAGAGCGGGAGGATTACCAATCCACCGTCCAGCACCGAAATTTGAAGATTTATCGACTTCATCAGAAGTTTTATACACTGGTATCAAAGTAATCGACTTGATCGAGCCTTATGCAAAAGGAGGTAAGATTGGATTGTTTGGAGGTGCGGGTGTTGGTAAAACCGTATTGATTCAGGAGTTGATTAACAATATTGCAAAAGGACACGGAGGTTTGTCAGTATTTGCTGGAGTGGGTGAAAGAACCCGTGAAGGAAATGACTTACTTCGTGAGATGTTGGAAGCAGGAATTATTAAATATGGTGATGAATTCATGCATTCAATGGAAGAAGGAGGATGGGATTTGTCAAAAGTTGACAAAGAAATCATGAAAGAATCGAAAGCTGCTTTCGTATTTGGACAGATGAATGAGCCTCCGGGAGCACGTGCTCGTGTTGCTTTGTCAGGATTGACATTGGCTGAGTACTACCGTGATGGTGATGGTTCAGGTCAAGGACGTGACGTATTATTCTTTATCGACAACATCTTCCGTTTTACACAAGCAGGTTCTGAGGTTTCGGCTTTGTTAGGACGTATGCCTTCAGCGGTAGGTTACCAACCAACTTTGGCAACTGAGATGGGTGCGATGCAAGAGCGTATTACTTCAACAAAAAGAGGGTCTATTACATCAGTTCAGGCGGTTTACGTACCTGCGGATGACTTAACTGACCCGGCACCAGCAACAACCTTTGCTCACTTAGATGCTACAACCGTATTGTCTCGTAAGATTGCTTCTTTGGGTATTTACCCAGCGGTAGATCCATTGGATTCTACTTCAAGAATCTTGACTCCTCAAATTTTAGGAGATGAGCATTATGATTGTGCGCAAAGAGTAAAAGAAATCTTACAACGTTACAAAGCATTACAAGATATCATCGCGATCTTAGGTATGGAGGAATTGTCAGAAGAAGATAAATTGGTTGTACACCGTGCAAGACGTGTTCAACGTTTCTTATCTCAACCGTTCCACGTAGCTGAGCAGTTTACAGGTAACCCTGGAGTTTTGGTTGATATCAAAGATACCATCAAAGGATTTAACATGATCTTAGACGGTGAAGTGGATCAATATCCAGAAGCAGCATTTAACTTGAAAGGTACAATCGAAGATGTGATTGAGCACGGAGAGAAAATGTTGGCGGAAGTTAACGCTTAATTCGTAGCAAGTAGTAAGTATTGAGTAGTAAGAATTCTTGATACTTGATACCTGAATCTTGATACCAAAAATTAAAGAAATGAAATTACACATTATAACACCACAACACGTAATTTTTGAAGGAGACGTTGACGCTGTTACCGTTCCTGGAAAAGATGGTGAATTTCAAATGTTGAATAACCACGCGCCAATTGTTTCTTCTTTGGATAAAGGAACAATCAAAATCAAAACGCATTCAAAGTCATTTGATGATTTTAAAAACGTTTCAGGTAAATTGGAGCAATCACCAGCCAACGAATTGGTTTATTTGTTAGAAGTAAACGGAGGAGTGGTTGAAATGAGCAACAATGTGGTAACCATTTTAGCGAATTAATACAATTCAATATCATAATAAATCCCGATAGGCAACTGTCGGGATTTTTTTGTTTGTAAACTTTTACAGCCCTGTTAGGGTTCCAAACCCTAACAGGGCTCTTCTTTTAATTTTTTTTCAGAATTTTTGGATGGGATTTTTTATGGATGAATTTAGAAATTGAAATGATATACATACCAATAGATAACCAATATAAATATTATTAACAATTCAGTTAAAATGGTATTTGTGGAATTTGCAATTCTTAAAAGTGTAAAATCAGTTTCTACTAAAAGGAGCTGAATTAAAAAGAGTACCACTATGAATTTACCGTAATCATAAATAAGATTTGTGTTGATTCCCATTAATATGAATCCTATGAATAATATAGGTGACAAGATTCGAAACGGTGTAATAGCTGGTAGTTTATTCATACTTCTATAAAACTACGAATAAAAACTGTTTGTTCTTGTGAAGCCCTGTTAGGGTTCCAAACCCTAACAGGGCTAGTTAATTATCACAAAAAAAACCTGCTAGTTTCCTAACAGGTTTTGATTTATTTAAATTCAACTTCGAATTAATATCTATAATATTCTGGTTTGAATGGACCTTCTACTTGAACGCCGATGTAATCAGCTTGTTCTTGCGTTAACGTTTCCAATTCAACTCCCAATTTCGCCAAATGCAAAGCTGCAACCTTTTCATCCAAATGTTTTGGTAAAGTATAAACTTTGTTTTCGTAAGCTGCAGAATTCGTCCATAATTCTATTTGAGCCAATGTTTGATTCGAGAATGAATTGGACATTACGAAAGATGGGTGACCCGTTGCACAACCTAAATTCACCAAACGACCTTCCGCCAAAATGATGATTTCATTTCCATTGATGTTATAAACGTCAACTTGAGGTTTTACTTCATATTTCGTTGAACCATAGTTTGCGTTTAACCAAGCCATATCGATTTCGTTATCGAAATGCCCAATGTTACAAACGATGGTTTTGTCTTTCATTTTTTCGAAATGAGAACCTTGAACGATGTTGAAGTTACCCGTAGTCGTGATAATGATATCAGCAGTTTCAATTACTGTATCCAATCTCTTCACTTCGTAACCTTCCATTGTAGCTTGTAACGCACAGATTGGATCGATTTCCGTTACAGTAACGATTGAACCAGCTCCACGGAAAGAAGCCGCTGTACCTTTTCCAACGTCTCCAAATCCACAAACTACCACACGTTTTCCAGCCAACATCACGTCGGTCGCACGACGAATCGCATCTACTGCCGACTCACGACATCCGTATTTATTGTCAAATTTCGATTTCGTTACGGAATCATTCACGTTGATTGCTGGCATAACCAACGTTCCGTTTTGCATTCTTTCGTACAAACGGTGAACTCCTGTTGTTGTTTCTTCTGAAAGACCTTTGATGTCTTTGGTTAATTCTGGATATTTATCGAAAACCATATTGGTCAAATCTCCACCATCGTCCAAAATCATGTTCAAGGGTTGTCTATCTTCACCGAAGAATAAGGTTTGTTCAATACACCAATCAAATTCTTCAGCATTCATACCTTTCCATGCATAAACTGGAATTCCAGCAGCAGCGATGGCAGCAGCAGCATGATCTTGCGTTGAGAAAATGTTACAAGAAGACCAAGTTACATCTGCTCCCAAAGCAACCAAAGTTTCGATCAAAACAGCTGTTTGGATGGTCATGTGCAAACATCCTGCGATTCTTGCTCCTTTCAATGGTTGAGATGGACCGTATTCTTCACGAATTGCCATCAATCCTGGCATTTCAGCTTCTGCTAATTTAATTTCTTTTCTTCCCCATTCTGCCAAAGAAATATCTTTCACTTTGTAAGGAATGTATTGAACTTGTGTATTCATAAATTTAATTTATCTAATTTTGATTTCCGTTTAAGTTATTTCGGATTGCAAATGTACGAACTAATTACCCAAAGTTAAAATGCCTCTTATCAATTCTTTACATAATGATAATTCTACTCGAATCATCTGTTGGAAAACAACAGAAACCGATGAAGAATTGTTGGATTTCTTGCAGTTAAGTCCGTATAGAATCATGAAATATCTGACAATGGGCCCCAAACAAGGAAAGGAATATTTGGGCTTGCGTGCTTGTTTGAAAGTCTTGAATTTGGATTTAGATGTGTTGTATGACGAGCGGGGAAAACCCTATTTACCTGCGAGCAAACAATTTTCCATTACGCATTCGTTTGATATGGTTTGTGTAGGATTGAGCGAATATTTCATTGGGATTGATATTGAAAAAGCACGTCCGCATAAAATTCTGAACATCAAAGAAAAGTTCATTCGAGAAGATGAAGCCAATTGGATTCCCAAAGAACGCGAAGAAGAATATTTGCATGTGATTTGGGGAATCAAGGAAGGTTTGTACAAACTAAATGGTGGGAATCTTTGGAATTTCTTGCATCATTATCGCGTAGAACCTTTCGAATTAAAAGAAAATGAACCCATCGTTTGTTGGATTTCAGATGAGGTAAAAAGCGAGAAATTTTTGGCCTATTATACCTTAATTGAAGATTACTATTTGGTTTGGGTAGTTGATTTTGAGTGATTTTCTTTAACTAGCCCTAACAGGGTTCCAAACCCTGTTAGGGCTACCATATCAATTTATTTTGTAAATTACTATTCTAAAATGGAATAGATGGGTAATAAAAAATATACAGATACCATTGAATTCGATGTTTATTACCATATTTTCAATAGAGGAATTAATGGTCAAGTAATTTTTAAGCAAAAGTCAAATTATTCCTATTTTTTAAATAAATTAGAATACTATCTATTTCCAATAGCAGAATTATATGCATATTGTTTGATACCCAATCATTTTCATTTATTAGTAAGAATGAAATCTGAAACTGAAATCGCTAAGCTTCAAAATTCCACAAGCAACATCCCAATTTCATTTCTTCAAAAACAATTTTCTAATTTTTTTAATTCTTATGCGCAATCATTTAATAAACAAGAAAATCGAACGGGTAAATTGTTTGATTTACCTTATAGGAGAAAGCGTATTAGTACACAACAACAATTAATTTCAACGGTAATTTATATTCATAGAAATCCTTTAAAACATAAGTTGATTGCAGACTTCACTAATTACCCATTTTCTTCTTACAAAAAAATTTGTAGTCAAAATCCAAAATTTGTAAAAGGGAAAGAAGTGATAAGTTGGTTTGATGATATTGAAAACTTCATCTTTACGCACAATCAGCCCTAACAGGGTTCCAAACCCTGTTAGGGCTTCAAAAGATTTTTCTATCTTTAGCAAAATTTAAAAGAATGGAATACAATAACAACCCTATCCTTGTAGCAAATGCTACGGAAGTTGAAAAGGCAGAATTCTACAAAAAGACCTATATGCACGTTGCATTGGGTGTACTTATTTTTATCATTTTAGAAACGATTTTATTGAGAATTGATCCTTTGGTCAATCTTATGTTGTCGCTTCAAGGCTATTCTTGGTTGATCCTTTTAGCAGGATTTATGGGCGTAACTTATGTTGCGCAAAATATGGCCAACAATACCTTTGATAAGTCAAAACAATACATGGGTTATTTCTTGTTCATTTTGGCTGAAGCCATCATCTTCATCCCCATTTTATATTTGGCGATGTATTATGGCGGTGGACCGAAAATGATCATGCAAGCCGGAATCATCACAGCAGGAATGTTTTTAGGACTAACCGCAGCAGTGATGATGACCAAAGTGAATTTTTCTATTTTGAAAACAGGATTAACCATTGGATTTTTTATTGCTTTAGGTTTAATTGCCGCAGGTGTAATTTTCGGATTTAACTTGGGATTATGGTTTTCTGTTGGGATGGTCGTACTTGCTTCGGGTAGTATTTTGTATTCAACACATCAAATCAAAAATGAATATTCTACGAACCAATATGTTCCAGCAGCTTTATCATTATTTGCATCTTTGATGTTGCTTTTCTGGTACATTTTGCAAATTTTTATGTCAAGAGATTAATTGATACATTGATTATATAAGCTCGGTTTCAACCGGGCTTTTTTATTGGACTTATGAGTGAATTTTTTTCCTATTTAATCGAACCCTACAAAAACTACGATACCTTTCAAATTGTCTTGGAAATCATTGCTGCGATTCTAGGAATTGCGAGTGTTTTCTTTTCGATGCGACGAAATATTTGGGTGTTTCCGACGGGAATTGTTTCCACCTTTTTGTATATCTATTTGTATTTCAATTGGGGTTTGTATGGGGAAAGTCTGATCAATATTTACTACACCATAATGAGCGTTTATGGATGGATTTTATGGTATAAAAACACCGAAGAAGATCATATTCATGTTCCGGTTTATTGGGCCTCCAAACTTGATTATTTGAAATCAGTCGGATTGTTTATTCTGACGTTTTGTTTCATTCTGACTATCTATTATTTCCGTCCCTTGATCAATGCTGGATTTGATTTTTCGCAAGAATACCAATTTGGACATCATTATACGACGGTTGATTATGTAGATGCTTCTTTAACGGGAATTTTCTTGATTGGAATGTGGATGATGGCGAAACAAAAAGTCGACAACTGGATTTTTTGGATTATCGGAGATTTGATTATGATTCCGCTATTGATGCACAAAGGCTATGCAATCTCCTCATTTCAATACTTAATTTTCACGATTTTGGCGGTGAAAGGTTTGTTGGAATGGAGGAAACAAGCAAGTTTGCAATCGCTGTCAAATTAGGGGTTTAAGTTTTCTTTTTTAGGTTTTAAATTGTATCTTTAAAAGACCTAAAAACAATTCTACCTATGACTTACCAGCAAAAATCCATCAAAAACTGGGCGGAGGACGATCGGCCGCGCGAAAAATTATTGCTCAAAGGACAACGTGTTTTGTCAGATTCGGAACTTCTCGCCATCATTATGGGAAGTGGCTCTCGCAACGAATCGGCAGTGGAATTGGCCAAACGAATTCTTTCTACGGTTAATCACAATTGGAACGAATTGGCCAAATTATCGGTCAAAGATTTATGCGAATTCAAAGGCATCGGTGAAGCCAAAGCCGTCAGCATTTTAACCGCTTTGGAAATCGGAAGACGTCGTGCCACTGAAGAATTTTTAGAAAAACCTAAGTTTACCAATAGCCGAGATGTATTCCGCTTGTTGCAAAGTTTAATTGGCGATTCTCCGGTGGAAGAATTTTGGGTGTTGTATTTGAACCAAGCCAATTTTGTGATTCACCAAGAACAAATCAGCAAAGGCGGAATTAATCAAACAACTGTTGACGTTCGGCTGATTATGAAAACCGCTTTGGAGAAAATGGCAACGGGAATTATCCTTGCGCACAACCATCCGTCTGGGAATCTACAACCCAGCCGATCGGACATCCAATTGACGCAAAAAATACAAGAAGCCGCCAAGTTGTTGGACATTCAAGTCATCGACCATTTGATTGTGACACAAAAAGCGTATTTTAGCTTTGCCGATGAGGGCAATCTCTGAGAATATGCAAAAAATCCTGATCTACACCGAAAAAATCACTCCACGCGTTCAATATATTTTTGATTTTGTGTTGAATGAATTTTCAGGACTTAATTTTGAATTGACGACAAATGTTCAATTTTTTGAAGGTTCCAATCAAGCCAAAATATCGTATGCAAAATCATCAATTTCAGACGAAATACATTGGGTTTCGGATGAATTGATGTTTCAGTCCGATGTGAATTCTTCGGTAAAAGAATCAGAATTGCATCCGATTGGGAAATGTTTTTATGCCTTGAGTCGATACGAAGAATATTTGCCTCAAAAGCGCGATCACCACGACCGATTTTCAGGCGTAGGTCGAGCCTATAAAAAACCTTTTGTCGATGAAATGATTTTAAAATTTCAAGAGGAAATCAAAACAAAATATCCGCAAATTGAATTCAAAAAACGAGAATTTGAACAAGTCTTGACCTGCGACGTGGACCAAGCTTGGCAATACAAACACAAAGGGTTCAAACGAACCTATGGTGCTTATTTGAAAGATTTAGCCAAAGGAAATTTTCAAGAATTCAACAAGCGAAAGGCCATCATTTCGGGGCAAGAAAAAGATCCTTATGATACCTTTGGTTTGTTTCAAAAAATCGTTCAAAAGAATCCCAAGGTTCGGATGATTTTCTTTTGGTTGATGGCCGATTATGATGAGTTTGACAAAAATAATCCAGTCAATAATCCTGCTTTTCAAGCGAAAATTCAGGAAATTTCCAGTTGGGCAGAATTTGGGATTCATCCGTCGTATTCCTCGAATTCCAATCTCAACAAACTCAAAATTGAAATCGAACGATTATCCAAAGTTTTGGGGAAACCGATTGAAAAATCGCGTCAGCATTATTTGAAATTAAAATTCCCAGAAACCTATCGAAACCTTTTAGCAAACGGAATCAAGGAAGATCATACAATGGCTTATGCCGACGAAACTGGTTTCAGAGCGGGAACTTGCACGCCTTTTTATTGGTTCGATTTGGAAGCCAATCAAACAACGGATTTGAAAGTGGTTCCCTTTTGCGCAATGGATGTTTCGATGCGTAATTATTTGAAATGGTCTAAAGAGGAATCCATTCAAGAATTGATTCGATTGAAAAAAGAAATTCAAAAAGTCAACGGACAAATGGTGGTTCTTTTTCATAATTCCAATTTCCATGGGCAATGGGAAGGTTGGGAAGAAGTGATGAATTCCGTTTTCACCGATTAGTTTTGCTATTTTTGTGCCGATGTCGGAAATCCGTAAAATAAAACGCAAAGATTTGGATTTGGAAAAATATTCCAAGACTCTTTCAGCTTCTTTGAATTATCGTGTTTATGCGGAATATTGGTATTTAGACGTTGTCACAAAAGGCAATTGGGAATGTTTGGTTTATGGTGATTATGAGGTTTTGATGCCGATTCCTTTTCAACGAAAATTCGGGTTCAAATTTGTTCTTCAACCCTTGTGTTGTCAACAATTGGGTGTGTTTTATCCGAAAGAAATTTCGACAGAATTATTCCAAAAATTCGAATCGAAATTGCATCAATACCGTGTTCGTTCTTATCATTTCAATGAAGAAAATGCCGCGAAATTCAATCCGAAAGGAGAATCGAAAATCAATCAATTATTGTTATTGAATCGTCCTTACTCAGAAATTTACAAAGGTTTCAAAAAAGGAAGAAAAAGTGATTTAAGTCTTGCAAAGAAAAATTCGCTTATGCTCAAGAAGGAGTTTTCTTTGAGCGAAATACGAACTCTATTTCAATTGAATGATGATAAATTTATATCAGAAAAAAACATTGAGAAATTAATCAATTTGCTGAAAATCATTCAATCAAATAATAAATTAATTGGTTATTCCATCCAAAATGACCAAAAGGAAACAATTGCCATTTGCCTCTTATTGGACTCAAAATCTAGATTGATCCATTTGTTTTCAATCCGAAATAAATCACATAAGCAATCAGGTGAAATTACGTTTATTTTGAATGAGATTTTCCAAAATCATTGTTTAAGTAGAGAGTATTTTGACTTCGAAGGTTCTAGTTTAGCCGGTGTCAATGAGTTCAACCGTAGTTTTGGAGCCGAAGAGAATTTTTTCAGTATCTATCAAAATATCTAAGGAACACTTAAAAAAATGCTAACTTTACCATTAGAGGGGAATCATAATTTGAACTTCACCACAGAAATTTTTGTTTTCAAAAAAATATTTATAAGCCTATTCTAGATGAAAATAAAGCAATACATCCTTTCATCACAATCAATTGAGCTGGAGTTTCTTGATTTTTTGGAAATTCAATTTGGAGATGTATTTCTCTATTATGAACCCAGCTTGGAAATCACAAAATTACAAGTTGAGGACATAGAATTATGCTTGTTGGGATTTATCATCAATCCGCTCAAACCTATGCTAGGTCATGATGAAATCCTCAGGGATTTAGCAACGAAAACGACAAAAGAAGAATTATTTCGGGAAATAGGGCATTATTCTGGTCGCTTTTTACTTTTGTACAGAAACAACTTGGATTGCATTGTGTTGCATGATATGTTTGGGCAGCGACAACTAAATTATTCTCAAACAAACAACCATTTATTGTTGAGCTCGTCAGTTAAATTAATGGTTGATATTCTGAAGGATAAAGTTGAATTTATTCCAGAATCATCTCTTCTGAAACAAGACAAAGGTTTTCAACGTTTTGATCAATGGTTTTTGGGAGATTTAACTTGGATAAAACAAGTGAAAAAACTCCTACCCAATCATTATTTTGATTTTAAACGAAACTCAGTGCAAAGAATTTCCTTTACCCAACCAAATCGGATGACTGAAAAGGAAGTTTTGGAGTATATAAGGGAAATCTTACAAGGCAATTACAAAGCTGTTTTCAATCGTTATGAAAGAGTTTTCCAAGCTTTGACTGCCGGTTATGATTCAAGAACTTTGTTGGCATTGAGTAATGATTTTTGGAAAGACATTCAGTTTTATACATTTAATAGAGGTGATGCCAATAGTAAAAGAGATACCCATATAGCAAAACATTTATCTCATCAATTTCAATTTCACTATCAAGAAGTTTTGAATCTTCCAAAGAATTCTTCATTTGAGGAAAATTATCGAAGCCAATTTCTCGTTCCTCGAACGACGCCTAAATATTACAATGTCTTGTATTTCTCTCAATTCAACAATCAAAAAACGATTAATATTACAGGAGATGGCGTGCAAATGGTTCGGAATTTAAGAAGTCCAGACCAATTGAAAACGGCTGAAACTTTGTTTGATTCATTGGGGTATACGCATCATCCGTATCATCTAGAAAATTTTAACTCTTGGTTGGAATCTGCTAAGATTTATGCCAAAGAAAATGAAATACGAATTAGTGATTTGTTTACTCATGAAATTGCACAAGGTCAGTTAACGGCAAGATGGGCACATGAATTTGATTTGTCTGGCTGTGAAGAATTCAACCCTTTCAGTCATAAATATATGATTTATGGAAATTTGCAGAATATACCTTATGACCAACGAATTTCTCCAAATTATATATTTCAAAAAAAATTGATCGAGTATTCGGTGGAAAATATGTCGAAAGTGAAATTTAATCCTCCAACATGGAAAGATCAATTGAAAAAATTAATTCCCAAACCTTTTTAAAGTCCTTTGTATGAAAAAATATCTTTTCCTCATTTTGGTTTTCACATTGCAACAATTTCCTTTAGCTTTTGGGCAGAATAAAGATCCTGAGCACTATCAATATCCTTTGGAAGAGTATTATAAACCTTTGGAAGTTCAATTGAATATTGTTTTGTTGTATCGATCAGATGGAAAGGGAAATTATGATTTGAAAGACCCTGAGCAAAAAAAAATAATGGACGATTATTTAGATCAATTGAATTATCTCTATGCGAATTTCATTTTGCCAGATAATTTGGAAGGATGTTATAACAATACCGATTTTTTAAAACACTCCAAAATCCAATTCAAACCTAATGTTTTACAAGTAAAAAACACCTATGCTTGGGATTATATGAATTCTGGAGCTGATCCAGATAATAAGAAATTTGGTGGATTTTCGCCAACAGAAAAATGGTACATCAAATCCTTGGATGATTCTATTTCTTCAGCACCCAATATTCCAAAAGGGATAAATGTTTATTTTACGACAAATGGTCAAAGATTTGACGAAATAGAACGAGCAAAAGGTAAGAATTTCGATTTGACGGGTTCAGCAGCGGCGGAATTTCCAACCGAACGTAATTTAAAAAGAAGTTCACAAGCTCATATTCCCAATCGGTATCTGAAATATTTGTTCCAAAAGTATGAATCACCGCGGGATTACAATACAACTTGGGAGGAAACCAGAAATTGGCACGTAGGAGGAGCCAAAGGATTGGCGCATGAGTTAGGACATAATTTTGGATTGGGTCATGCTAATGAATATCACTCGGCTAATAAATGCAGGTATTCCATGATGTCTCAAAAAGGAGATGATCCAAGAAATTGGTTACAGCCAACAGAAATCAAAAAAATGCATTGGAATTTAACGCGAACTAATTTGATGCAATTTGTAACGCCAGAATCGCATTACGGTGCGAAATGGGATATCAAGGAAAATACAAATTGGAACAAAACACGAAGATTCTACAATAATTTTGAAGTGGCTAAAAATGTTACCTTGACTATATCGGATTCAATTGTATTGCCGCCACAAGCCTATTTAAAATTAAACCGAGGTTCGAAATTAATTTTTGAGGGCAAGGGGAAAATTACAGATCCGTATGGCAAGGAGTTTACGAATTATGAGAAGCATAAATCGGCTGAAATTATTCGATCAAAGAATTAATAACTCGAAAAATATTCTTTTTGTTGATCCGTTAATTCTCGGTTGAATTCAATCTGATCAAATCGTTCTTGGTAGGCTTCTTTTTCTTTGACCACTTTGCAAGGATTCCCAACGGCAATGGAGTTAGAAGGTATGTCTTTGTTGACCACAGATCCTGCACCAATGACGACATTGTCACCAATTTGAACACCAGGTAAAATAACAGAATTAGCCCCAACGAACACATTATTTCCAATTCGTATTGGATTGATTTCATCATGAACCGAATGGTCGTTGTGGTTATGATTGGAAGAAATTATGGCTGTTCCTGCTCCAAATCCCACATTGTGACCAATTTCAAGACCCATGTTGGCTTGGATATATATTCCGATATTATCTCCTGGATCGGACATGATTCCAGTTTTGATTTTTTCTGGACTTGAAACTTTCGATGTAAAATGAACGGGCCAAGGTGTATGCCGATTAATTCCAAATAGTTTTTGCGGAATGACATTGTAAAAGAATAGAGTTCGGTAAGGGATATACCCATATTTTGGTCGCACATATGCTGGAAATGCCCAATTCACAATCCATCCAAAAAGGAAATAATCCAATTTCTTTTTCCAATTAATTTGTTGATACTTTGACATCTTTTCGCAAATAATACAATACTAAACCTAACAAAACCAAATACCCAATGCCAGATAAGATGGAGAAAATCCATACGCAATATAGAAAATCATTTTTCATCACCCCTACGTAAATGGCGAATAAATTTACGGCCAATAAATAAAGGTTGAAAATCAAGGAGAAATGATTTTTATTGATCACCATCACAAGAGAGGCTATTGGGTTCATGGCGCTTCTTGCCAAAATCCAAAACGATAAAGCCAAAACATAAGTTCCTAAGCCAGCCCAACTATCACTAAAAATTCTATTGAGAATGTACATGCCAATCGTATTCATCAAAATAACGAAAACCAAAATCACGGCTACGTTGGTAAGAATCACTTTATAGGTTAATTTTTGTAGGGATTTTTTATCGGAATGATACAAACTTACCGACTTCTGAAAATAAACCCTCGAAATGGAACTGGTTAAGAGTAGGAGAGGAATCGATAAAATTTTGTGAGCCATTCCATACAATCCAATTTCTGAGGTCGCAAAATATGCAATTACGATTATCGGCATAATGTTATTGGCGATCGCATTGATGGAATCAGACGGATACGTAAACTTTACAATATTTTGGTGTTCTTTGATACTCGCTTTTAATTCCTGTATGTTTACTGAGCTAATTTGATTTTTGGAAACACGTAAATTGTAGAAAAAGGAAGCGATCAATCCGATAATCCAACCATAAATCAATCCATTTTCTTCATATCCAAGTAGGTAAAATATACCTTGAAATACAACCGAAACAATAGATGAAATGATAAAAGCCGTGGAGATTTGTTTGAATAATTTGTATTTCGTAAACAAATTATTCTGCGTCAAATTCCATCCAGTCAAAACAGATGCAATTCCAACCAAACCAAGCAATCCATAGGATATATCAAACGAATAAATGTTAAGTAGCTTGAGAATAGCAATCAGAGAGATAAGAATAAACGTCAGGATCAAACTGATGTAAATAATTCCACTAAACAAATTTCGAATTTCCTTACTTCCTCTTTGCAGAATCATGATGTTATCCAGTCGTAAACCAGCCAAAACAGGAAGTATTAAAAT
Organism: Moheibacter stercoris; assembly: GCF_040545805.1. Lineage (NCBI taxonomy): Bacteria > Pseudomonadati > Bacteroidota > Flavobacteriia > Flavobacteriales > Weeksellaceae > Moheibacter > Moheibacter stercoris. Next base: position 28,502 of record NZ_JBEPMO010000004.1, on the reverse strand, counting down.
ATAACTTAGAAATACATTGTAAACACCATAGCTTTCTGGGCCATAATAATTGGCGAGAAAAATCCCACCGATGGTCACAATAATTTTGGAAATGGTGCTACCCGCCAACAAAGAAAGAACTCCTTTGAAGTTTTTGGTTTTGAATTGTTTCGAACTGAAATTAAATGCCTTCAATAGATTTGAGATTCCAAAACAAAACTACTGCTTTAAAATTAGAAAGGAAAGATTAAATATATTAATCAATGGATTTGACAACGGCTTTTTCTGCTTCTTTTCGAGAACCATCAAATCCGTCAATTCCAGAAACCGTTGTGTATTTTAAAATATACTTTTTCCCTGGATTCAATCGTTGATAAATGCTTTGGCAAGCCATGGTTGCTTCGTGAAATCCACATAAAATCAATTTCAACTTTCCAGGATAGGTATTGATGTCTCCCACAGCATAAATTCCATCCACATTGGTCTGATAATCCAATGCATTGTTCACTTTGATGGCATTTTTCTCGATTTCCAATCCCCAATTTGCAATCGGTCCCAATTTAGGAGTCAATCCAAATAAAGGAATTAAATAATCGGTTTCGATGGTTTGTTTTTCACCTTCTTTTTGAAGCGTAATAGCCGTTAAATGTTCATCGCCATGAAGTTCAACAACTTCTGCAGGGGTAATCAAATTGATTTTGCCCATTTTTTTCAATTCCTGCACTTTTTCAACGGAATCCAAAGCACCACGGAATTCATTTCGTCTGTGAACCAAGGTAACTTCTGATGCAACATCTGCCAAGAAGATACTCCAGTCCAATGCAGAATCTCCACCACCTGCAATCACAATGCGTTTGTCACGGAACATTTCTGGATTTCGTACGAAATATTCGATTCCTTTTTCTTCGAATTTCGCTACATCGGTCAATTCAGGTTTTCTTGGTTCGAAACTACCTAAACCACCAGCAATCGCAACGGCTTTTGCATGATGTTTTGTCCCACGATTGGTTGTTACAATAAAACTTCCGTCTTCTTGTTTATCGATGGTTTCGGCAACTTCATTTAAGGTGAAACCCGGTTCGAATTGTTTGATTTGTTCCATTAAATTATCGATCAATTCACCAGCGCCAACAGACGGATATCCAGGAATGTCAAAAATGGGTTTTTTTGGATACAATTCAGCTAATTGTCCACCAGGTTGAGGCAAAGCGTCGATAATATGGCAACGCAATTTCAACAATCCAGCTTCAAAAACCATGAATAATCCTGTTGGTCCCGCTCCGATGATAAGTATGTCTGTTTGAATCATTTGATCAATAATTTAGATGTGAGCAATTTATTCGCTCGAATCGAATGCAAATTTACAACTGAATTGCGGAAATTCCGCTGATTTGTGTCAGTATGAATTAGGCAAGCAATTCTTTGATTCTTCGCATGGCTTCGTTCAATTGTTCTTCTGAAGCCGCATAGGAAATACGCAAACAATTGTCCATTCCAAAAGCTGAACCTGAAACAGTTGAAACATAAGCTTCGTCCAAAATCAACATAGATAAATCATCAGCATTTTGAACCAATTTTCCTTTGTAGGTTTTTCCAAAAGTCGCAGAAACATCAGGGAAAATATAAAAAGCTCCTTCTGGTTCAGGCATTTTGAAAACCTCAATTTCTTCTACCCATTTCATCATCAAAGAACGACGTTTTTCAAACGCATCAATCATGTATTGAATTTCAGATAAATCCGCATCCAAAGCCGTAATAGCAGCTCTTTGTGCAATCGAATTGGCTCCAGATGTAACTTGACTTTGCAAGGTATCACAAGCTTTGGCAATTTTTTCTGGTGCTCCAATGTACCCAATTCTCCATCCGGTCATCGCAAATGCTTTGGACAAACCATTGATGGTTACAGTACGATCGTAAGCTTCAGGGAAACTTGCAATGCTTGTCATTTTTTCGCCATACACAATGTGCTCATAGATTTCGTCAGAGACAATAATCAAATCATGTTTTTGAGCAAATTTGGCAATTTCGTGCAATTCTTCTTTGGAATATACACATCCACTTGGATTATTGGGTGAACTAAAGATCAAAGCTTTTGTTTTCGGACTAATTGCCTTTTCCAACATTTCAACACTAGCTTTGAATTTGGATTCAACCGTCGTTTGAACAAAAACAGGTTTTCCTCCTGAAATTTCGACAATATCTGCATAGGTAACCCAATAAGGAGTTGGAATGATTACTTCATCACCATCACTCAAAATACATTGGAATGTATTGTAAATGGATTGTTTTGCACCGGTTGAAACCACAATTTGCGATGGTTTGTATTCGAAGTTATTATCGCGCTTGAATTTTCGGATAATGGCTTCCTTCAATTCTGGAAATCCAGCTACAGGCGGATAATGAGAATAGTTTTCATCAATGGCTTTTTTAGCCGCTTCTTTAATGAAATCTGGTGTATCAAAATCGGGTTCTCCAATGCTTAAGCTAATGACGTCTTTTCCTTGCGCTTTGTATTCTCTTGCTTTTTGCGTCATCGCAATGGTCGCTGGTGGTTGTAAATTTTCCAATCGATTTGAAAGTTGCATATCTGTTGTTTGTTTGCGAAATAATACGCGAAGATAGATATTTTTGAGATTCTGAAATGGTTGTTTAGGGTGTTGAAATTCATTCTTTGTAGATTTTTTTTGCAATTTCTTAAGACTGAATTCAGCAAGATAGACGTAAATTGCCTAAAAAATTTAGTATGGCAAATATTACATTAAAAGGAAATAGTATTCACACATTGGGAGAATTACCTGCAATTGGATCCAAAGCACCAAATTTTGAGTTGACTGCATCGGATTTATCAACAAAGACTTTGGCAGATTATTCAGGTCAAAAACTTGTTTTAAATATATTCCCAAGTGTTGATACTGGAGTTTGTGCGCAATCTGTGCGTACGTTCAATGAGCAAGCATCTGGTTTGGACAATACAAAAGTTTTATGTATTTCTAGAGATTTACCTTTTGCTTTGAATCGTTTTTGTGCAGCAGAAGGATTGGATAATGTGGTCTCCTTATCGGAATTTAAAGATGATAATTTTTCGAAATCCTATCAGGTGAAAATTACTGATGGTCCTTTGGAAGGATTGATGAGTAGAGCAGTGGTTGTAGTAAATGAAGAAGGAAATGTGGTGTATACCGAACAAGTTCCTGAAATTGGGCAAGAGCCTAATTATGATGCTGCATTAGCTGCATTAAAATAAGCATTTAGTAAATTGAATAAAAAAATCCCTGTCCAAAGACGGGGATTTTTTTTTGACTAATTCCAATAAAAAAAGGAGAGTTATAAAAACTCTCCTTCTTTATGATAAAAAATTGCATTAATATCTTTCTAGAACTACAACACGACGGTTGCATGCTCTACCTTCCGGTGTTTCGTTAGTACATTTTGGATATTGTTCACCAAATGCACGAACTTCTAAACGGTTAGCATCAACTCCTTCTTTTACCAAGGCATCTTTCACTGCTTGCGCACGTTTTCTTGATAAATTCAAGTTGTAGGCTTCCGAACCATCGCTATCTGCGAATCCGTCCACAAAATAGTTTCCAGATTGAGATTGAATAATTGCTGCAGCTTCTTTTACCTTTTCAGTTGAATCACCTGTTAAAACTGAACTGTCAAATTCAAATAATACATCATTGAATGAAATTTCTTTGATGACTTCAATTGGCTCAATTGGTTCAATAGGATCAACAGGTTTTTCTTTCATTTTCTTACATCCTTCTTCACAGTAGTATTCATCTGTTTCTTCTCCATTTGGACAAGCTTCTTCAGGACATTTGTCTAAATGATCTGGGATTTTATCTCCATCGGTATCAGGGCAACCGTTGAATTCTGCTAGACCCCAAGTATCTGGACATTCGTCTTCTTCATCGACGATTCCGTCTTTATCACGGTCATTTTTACCAAATCGAAACGCTAAACCAGCTTTTGCTTGGAAGAAATCGATGTAATCTGATTTAATCGCAGGTACAGCAACATATTGAGCTTCTAAATTGATCCCGATTTTAGGCCAAATCCAAAAGTTCATCCCCAATCCACCAGAAATAGCGAAATGATCATTTTGTGCAACAGCTCCGTTTTCCAAAGCGTCACCCCAAACATCAATAACACCACTTACAGGAACTTGATTTCCAGAACCATCATCTCCATAAACCACTGGATTAAATTCTAATCCACGGTATGGCATACGGTGATAATTTGCTCCTAAACGTAAATAAGGGTCAAACCAAGAGGTTTCTTTTAAGATATATCCATTGGCAAAACGGTAACGTAAACCTAGACCCACCAATACCATATACTCGTTGTCAATCATCAATCTCTTGTTGTCAATTTCGCCAACAGAAGCTTGTAAATCAACTGCGAAAGAACGATTCAAGGTTCTGGCAACAGAGATTTGAGATAGTGGTGGTACAAATGACCAATTATCACCATCTGTTAAACCTTCTCCAAATCCTCTAACACTTGGATGGTTAACTGCATGAACTCCACCACTGATATACCATTTCTTTAACATATTCTGTGCGAACATGCTAGAAGAACATAGTAATAGCATAAGAGTAAATAAAATAGAAAGTTTTTTCATAAATATTTATTAGAAAATTTTTGGACACACTAATATATAAACATTTTTAATAATTTCTTAAAATTATTAACATTTATATCCTTTATTGGAAGGATTTCGAAACTTTCTCAGCTTTTTTGGACTCCGAATAATCGTAAAACCCTTCTCCAGATTTAACGCCCAATTTTCCAGCCATCACCATATTGACCAATAATGGACATGGTGCATATTTCGGATTTTTGAAGCCGTCGTACATTACATTCAAGATAGACAAACAAACATCCAATCCGATGAAATCTGCTAATTGCAAAGGTCCCATTGGGTGAGCCATTCCTAATTTCATGACCGTATCAATTTCTTGAACGCCTGCTACACCGTTGTACAATGTTTCGATAGATTCATTGATCATTGGCATTAAAATACGGTTGGCAACAAATCCAGGATAATCATTTACTTCCACTGGAACTTTTCCTAAAGTCACTGATAAATCCATGATTGTTTTGGTCACTTCGTCAGAAGTATTGTATCCTCTAATGATTTCAACCAATTTCATAATCGGAACAGGATTCATAAAGTGCATTCCAATTACTTTATCGGCACGATTGGTTACCGCTGCAATTTGTGTAATGGAAATGGAAGATGTATTCGTAGCAAGAATGACATTTTCTGCTGTGATTTCCGATAGTTGTTGGAAGATTTTTAATTTCAAATCCACATTTTCAGTAGCAGCTTCTACTACCAAATCTACATTTTTCACTCCTTCTTCAGTTGAAGTGAAGGTTTTGATATTGGATAAAGTGGCATTTTTATCGGATTCTGAAATGGTTTCTTTTGCAACCATACGATCCAAATTGGTGGTAATGGTCGCCATTCCTTTTTCCAAGGATTTTTCTGATATATCGATAAGATTTACTTGAAATCCTTTCTGAGCAAAAGTATGGGCGATTCCATTTCCCATTGTACCAGCTCCTATAACAGCTATATTTTTCATTTTTTGTATGTTTTATTTATTGAATGAATCTATAATTTGGTAGGCAATTCGAAGTGCATTGGTTCCATCTTCCAAGGTAACCAAAGGAATTGTATCATTGTTGATGGCGTCTGCAAAACTTTCCAATTCATCTAAAATGGCATTGTTTTGTTTTACATCTGGATTGTCAAAATAGATTTGTTTTTTGACACCCTCAGCATTTTGCAAGACCATGTCCCATTCACCAGGAACTTCTGGTGCATCTTTCATTTTCACTACTTCACAATTCTTTTCCAAATAATCGACTGAGATATAAGCGTCCTTTTGGAAGAAGCGAGATTTGCGCATATTTTTCAATGAAATACGACTTGAGGTAATATTGGCAACACATCCATTTTCAAAAACCAATCTAGCATTGGCGATATCGGGAGATTCACTGATGACTGCTACACCGCTTGAATGAATTTCTTTCACTTCTGATTGCACAACACTTAAAATAGCATCGATATCATGAATCATCAAATCCAAAACGACTGGAACATCTGTTCCTCTTGGATTGAATTCGGCCAATCGATGGGTTTCAATGAACATAGGGTTCTGAATGATATTCTTTACAGCTTTAAATGCTGGATTGAATCGTTCTACATGTCCTACTTGTCCTTTTACATTGTGTTTTTTTGCTAATGCAATAATTTCTTCAGCTTCTTGAACTGAATTCGCAATGGGTTTTTCAAGAAATATATGTTTTCCAGCAATAATGGCTTTTTTAGCACATTCATAATGAGAAAGAGTAGGCGTCACAATATCAACGACATCTACTGCTTCAATCAATTCTTCAATGGTCGCAAATGCTTTGTAGCCGAAATCTTTTTCTACTTTTTCAGCATTTTCCTGATTGGGATCATAAAATCCGACTAAATCTAATTTTTCTGATTGGTTGGCTAATTTCAAATGGATTTTCCCCAAATGTCCAGCTCCTAAAACACCAATTTTTAACATGGGTCTATTTTTGAGCCTAAAAATACAGAGAATACCTATAATTTTTCCCAATTTTGTAGAAAAATGTAGGGGTGATAGACGATTTTAAACACAAAGGGAAAAGAGAACAGTTAGTCAGGTTATTAAGGGAAAAAGGAATTGAGGATGAAAATGTTTTGCAAGCCATCAATAGGGTTCCTCGTCACTTGTTTATTGACAGTGCATTTGAGGAATTTGCTTATCAGGATAATGCGTTTCCAATTGCAGCAGGTCAAACGATTTCTCATCCTTATACGGTAGCAAAACAAACTTCTTTATTGCATGTACTAAAAGGCGATAAAGTTTTGGAGATTGGAACCGGTAGTGGTTATCAAGCTGCCGTATTGGTTGAAATGGGTGCGGAAGTTTATACCATTGAAAGACAAAAAGAATTATTTGATTTTTCTCAACGTATCTTTCGTAAAATTCAAATTCGACCTAAATATGCAACCTATGGAGACGGATACAAAGGTTTGCCATCATTTGCGCCATTTGATCGAATTATTGTAACGGCAGGTTCGGCAACTATTCCGAAAACACTTTTAACGCAATTAAAAATTGGAGGGATTATGGTGATTCCATTGGGAACAACTAATCAGATGATGACTACTTTTTTGCGTGTGAGTGAACGAGATTTTGAACGCATGGAATTTGGAGATTGTCAATTTGTTCCAATGTTGGAGCGCACAGAAAAAGAGGTAAAGAGATAGTAAGATATTTTTTAAAGTTAAAAAGGGATAGATCAAGCGATTTATCCCTTTTTTATTTCTCTTTATTTGAAACTAATTATAAATAGAAAAGCCGCTCAATGAGCGGCTTTTCTGGTAAATATTTGAATATGAAATTATTGTTTCACAATTTCAATTCTTCTGTTTTGAGCTCTTCCGTCAACAGTTTTGTTGTCGAATTTAGGTTGAGACTCTCCGTATCCAACAGCTTTCAATCTTTCAGCTGGAACACCTTTACCTACTAAGTAGTCTAATACAGTTTGTGCACGTCTTTGAGACAATGACATATTGTTTGCATCGCTACCTACGTCATCAGTGTGACCTTGGATTTCATAGTTACCTTCAGTTGCTTTCAAGTACTGAGCGATAACGTCTAAGCTTTGTTTAGAAGCATCAACCAAAGTATGAGTTCCAGTTTGGAAATAGATCATCTTAGCTAAGTCAGTGATTTGTACGTTAGCACAGTCACCAGTAACTTCGATTGCAGCTGGTTGGAAGTTTGCATCAGCAAATTTCAACTCAACACGTCTGTTTCTAGCTCTACCTTCGTCAGTATCGTTTGTAGTGATAGGTAAAGATTCACCGAATCCTACAGATTTCAAGATTGAAGCAGGAACACCTTTAGAAACTAAGTAAGCCTCAACAGATGCAGAACGTCTCTTAGAAAGATCCATGTTGTATTTATCAGAACCTTTAGAGTCAGTGTGACCTTCAACTAACCAACGAGCATTTTTAATTTTGTCAGAAGTTAAGATTGGAGCGATAGCATCCAAAGTAGTCATTGAAGTTGCAGTTAATTTGTCAGAGTTGTACTCGAACAATACGTTTTTCAATGCATCTTTGATAGCTTGGATATCAGTACAGTTGTCAGCGATTTCTGGACATCCGTTGTTTTCAACAGTTCCGAATTCGTTAGGACACTGATCTTTTCCATCACATACACCATCTCCGTCAGAGTCTGGACATCCGTTACATCCTTCGATAGAAGAAGCAACACCTGGAGTGTCAGGACAATCATCATCAGCATCTAAGATACCGTCTCCGTCTCTATCTAAGATAGGACATCCGTTGTTTTCAGCTGGACCAGCTTCTTCTGGACAAGCGTCATTGTTATCACAAATTCCGTCTCCGTCAGTATCAGGACATCCGTTACATCCAGGGATGTCAGATGGGATACCAGGAGTATCAGGACAGTCGTCTACGTCATCTTCAATTCCGTCACCATCTCTATCTTTGTTTCCAAAACGGAACGTAACACCAACTGTATGTTGGAAGAAATCGAAATAGTCAGATTTTGAAGAAGGAATCCAGTTGTAGTCAGAAGCAATGTTCAAACCGAAGTTTTTAGTAAACCAGAAATTGATACCAGCACCTCCAGAAACTCCGAAATGGTCTTTTCCTAATTTAGCTTCTCCGTACAATTGGTCAACGATTTCTCCAGTTTGATCTCCTTCGTGGTTACCATATACTGGGTATCCAGCTGGTAAAGTATCACCATTAGGGTTCAAACCTGTGAAGTCGTAACGGTTGTAGTTAGCACCGATACGTAAGTATGGGTCAAACCAAGAGTTACCTCCTAAGATTTTGAAACGCAAACCTAAACCTGCGTTAATAAATAATTCGTCAGAAATACGTAATCTGTCGTTGTCAACTTCACCAACAGACGCAGTTAAATCAACATCAAAGAAACGGTTTAAGTTTCTGATGATTGATAATTTAGATAAAGGTGGAACGATGCTGTAGTTGTTGTAATTGAAGAACTCATTACCAACACCACGAACTGACGTATAGTCAACTGCATGCATACCCACTGTCACAGCCCAAGGATCTCTTTTGTTTTGGGCGTTCAAAACAGTACTGCTTAAAATCAGTACCATTAGAGCGGTTAATAATAGATTAAACTTTTTCATTATCAAATATTTAGTGTTTTAATTTTTTATGTTTATAACACAATCCAAATGCAAATTTAAGAATACTTTATGATTCTATCCAAATCTCTTTTTAAATCTTTTCCTTTAATCGTTTCTCTTTTGTCAAATAATTTCTTCCCTTTGGCTAAATATATTTTGACTTTTGCGAGCCCTTTTTGGTTGATATACAGGTTTGTAGCTATAATTGTATTGCCCGTTTCTTTGGTTTTGCGTTCCAATTTTTTGAGCTCATTTTTTTTTAATAACAATTTTCGGTCCCTTCTTGTTTTGTGATTAAAATAAGTTCCCCAATCATATTCATCAATAAACATATTAATGATATAGAGTTCTCCCTCTTTGAATTGACAAAAACTTTCCGTTATGCTCGCCTTTCCCATTCTGATGGATTTGATTTCGGTTCCAAATAACTGAATTCCCGCTTCATAACTATCCATTAATTCATATTCAAATCGAGCGCGCTTGTTTTTTATGTTGATTTCTCCTTTCTGCATAAATACATTAAAAATTCGTACCTTTGCACCGTTTTTAAATCAATTAAATACAATTCAATAATGTTAACAGTATCTAATCTATCGTTGCAATTCGGAAAACGAGTTTTATTCGACGAAGTTAATATAAAATTTACAAACGGCAATTGTTATGGTATCATTGGTGCCAACGGAGCCGGAAAATCGACTTTTTTAAAGATTTTATCCGGTGAAATTGATCCGACCTCTGGACATGTTTCTTTGGAAAAAGGAAAAAGAATGTCTTTCTTGGAACAAAATCACTTTAAATATGATGAATATACAGTGCTTGATACCGTTTTACGTGGAAATCAGGTGTTATACGATATCAAAGAAAAAATGGATGCCTTATATGCGAAACCAGATTTCTCGGAAGAAGATGGGATCAAAGCTGGTGAACTTGGTGTAATTTATGAAGAAATGGGTGGATGGAATGCAGAATCTGACGCTTCAACTTTGTTGTCTAATGTTGGGATCGAATCCGATATGCATTATACGCTCATGGGTGATTTGGATAACAAAGCAAAAGTGAGAATTTTGTTAGCACAAGCTTTGTTTGGAAATCCAGACGTTTTGGTATTGGATGAGCCTACCAACGAATTGGACGTTTATACCATTTCTTGGTTGGAAGATTTCTTGGCTGATTATGAAAATACGGTTATCGTTGTATCGCACGACCGTCACTTCTTGGATGCAGTTTGTACACATATTTGTGATTTGGATTTTGGAAAGATTAACCAATATTCAGGTAACTATACATTCTGGTATCAATCTTCTCAATTAGCGGCAAAACAAAGAGCTCAACAAAACAAGAAGGCCGAAGAAAAGAAAAAGGAATTGCAAGAGTTCATCGCTCGATTCTCTTCCAACGTTGCAAAAGCGAAACAAGCAACAGCTCGTAAGAAGATGATCGATAAATTGAACATTGAAGAAATCAAACCTTCTTCTCGTCGTTATCCGGCAATTATTTGGGAGCAATCTCGTGAAGCTGGAGATCAAATTTTGGAAGTTAACAATTTGTCTGCATCGGTTGATGGAGAAGTTTTGTTCAAAGATTTGAATTTAAACTTGAAAAAAGGGGACAAGATTGGTGTTTTCTCTAAAAATTCCAAAGCGGTAACCCAATTCTTTGAAATTCTTTCTGGCAATGCACAACCAGACACAGGTGAATACAATTGGGGAATTACAACTACCCAAGCATATTTACCATTGGACAATACCAACTTCTTCAAAGAAGACATCAACTTGGTAGATTGGTTACGCCAATATACAGATTCAGACGAGGAACGTCATGAAGAATATATGCGTGGATTCCTTGGGAAAATGTTATTCTCGGGAGAAGAAGCATTGAAAAAATCTTCGGTTTTATCAGGAGGTGAAAAAATGCGTTGTATGTTTTCTCGTATGATGTTACTTCGCGCCAATGTGTTATTGATGGACGAACCAACAGGTCACTTAGATTTGGAATCGATCACAGCTTTGAACAACTCTTTGCAAAATTTCAAAGGAACTTTGTTGATGGCGTCTCATGACCACGAATTGATTCAAACCGTTTGTAACCGTATCATTGAGTTGACTCCTAATGGAATTATTGATCGTTATATGACCTATGATGAATTCTTGGAAGACAAAAAAGTAAAAGAATTAAAAGCAGAAATGTATTCTTAATTTCTGATGAATTGAAAATAGAAGGCGCCGTTGAGCGCCTTTTTTTGTACCTTGAAAATTCAAATGAATGTATGAGTCGATTTTTAGTTCTTATTTTTTGTGGGATTTTGATTTTGGGTTGCACTTCGAAATCGGAAGTAGAAGTTCCGAAAGAAGATAAGTCTTTGATCACAAACGAAAATTTAAAGATGGAATTTGATTTATTAATAGGTGTATATTTGAAAAAGTATCCCAATTCAAATGAAATTCGGTTAAACATTCTTGTTACCAAGAATCAGGTATATGCATCATTTTTTGAATCGATGAAAGATTGCCCCAAATTTCCAGAAGTGAAATATTTCTATAGTTGGGAAAAAATAAAAGATTATTATGTTTATGTGGAAATTGACGGAAGAAGTAAAAGTCCAGAACGATTTTTTGATATGGAACTATTTCAAAAATATGTTGAGACAGAACCTATTTTGAATCTTTGTCATCCGTATGGATTTTGGTCAAGGTATCAAATGAATGAGAAAGGTGAAATTGTATCGAAGAAAAATACAGAAATTATAGAAGGAAGGCCTGCGGAAGATTTATTTGTTGAGGAAGATGATGAATTTCGTATGGAAATAATTGAAGAAGAATTATCAGAATGGTGAGAATTTACATAATAGTATTTGTCTTCTTTTTTCTAACCAATTGTCAAGAAGGAAAGAAAACTGAAAGTGAAGTTATTCCATACAATCGAATCCTTTCCAAAGAAATTCGTGAAACTTTACCGCATTTAATCGAATTGAGAAATTCCACAATTGAAGACAGAAGCTCCTTTCAAAATGGTGATTTATTTTCCAATTTTTTGGTCACCGAAAACCATATTTATTTGCATACAACTATGATGGATTGCGTAAATCGGTCATTTTATGAATTTACAGAAAAAATTGAAGAAGAAAATTTTACCATTTGGGTTGATGCTGAAAGTGTTCAACCCGAACGTTTTTTTGATTTAAAGAATTTGAAATTGGTCGAAAGAAGTGATGAATATATGATATGCAAGGATTGGTATTGGCTAAAAGCAAAATACAAGAGGATAGGAACTGAATTAAAGCTGGAAAAAATTTCAACTATTTTGGATAATAATTATTCGGCTACCTCTTTTTATGATAAACAGGACTCTGCTTTTCTTCATAAAGTTGAAGTTTTGATGGTAGAACCTGAACCCGAGCCCACTTTACCCAATGAAAATATGAAATGACAACAGGGTGATTATCCCCTGAGATAAAAGTTGAAATCACTTGATCCAAAAGGGTTTAAATACGCATGATAGGGCAGGTATTGTTTTAGAAATTTGTGATGTTCAAAAATGTTTTGGACAGGAAGATGCTGAAAATCCTACATCAGAGTAAGCAAATTTTTAAAACGAATTATCATGAAACTCAAATTTACATTATTTCAATTCTTAATTCTATTTTGCGCTACTTTATATGCGCAATCAGAGAGATGTGGAAGACCCAATCCGGAATTTTGTACAGGAAATTATTTCCAAAATGGAAACTTTGAAACTGTTACCGGTGATCCGGAAGCTGTTTTAGATAATGATATTGATTTGGCAACAGGCTGGTTTCGTATATGGGGAGGTTTTAATAGTTTGGCCGATATTTATTGTAATAATTCTACGGCTTTGGCCAGTCATTCGGTATTGATTAACCCGACAAATCCTGACGGAATTTTTTCGGGAATGTGGATTCAAAATTCAGATAATACATCTCCGGCATTTAGAGAAGGCATGTACAATCAACTAAGTACGCCGGTGCCGTCAAATTCAGGTATTTATACATTTAACTTTGATGCTGCCGACCTTACGCGATCTTCCAATGGCGATATGGATGTAGTAGTGGGAATATTTGGTGTGTATAATCCCGGAAATATTTTATCCAACCCTCCGACTCAAATGTTTATACCGACAGATTATAATCTTTGGCCTACGGGAAATGGAGTTGTGGTTTATAAATTGGGCTCTGTTACCATACCCCAAAATGTAGTCAATACATTTCAACCATTTTCTCTGACATTTGATTCAAATCTTATCAATGCAAGTCCGGATATTACGCATATCATGATTACCCGAGATGATGTGCCTATCCCAGGCCCTTATAGAAGAAGATACATCGGTTTTGATAATTTCTGTATGCAGTTTGAAGAACCTTCCACTTCAACAACCGGCGCTTACTGTTGTGAAAAAAATGAAAACTTATTGGCAAATGCCAATTTCGAATCAGGAAATACGGGATTCAACAGTGATTATGATCAAAATTCCGCGACTTTGCCGGGACAATACCATGTGACCAATTCGGCTGCCAACTTCGGAGCAACTATCAATGACCATTCGTATTGTGTAGATTCCGATTTGTATTCGGCCAATGAAAATTATTTGTTGGTCAATGGGCTGACAAACCAACCGGCTGGTTCTAGTTCAGTAATTTATTCACAAACACTTGGGTTAACTAAAGGTAAAGAATACAATTTCTGTGTCAATTTAAAAAATATGCCACAATGTACGTTTGACATACTACCGGAAATTCAAATTGAAATAAATGGAACCATAGTCGTGCCTTATACTCAAATCAATACAGATCCGAGCGATCCTTGCGACTGGATGTTACTTTCCGGTTGTTTTACGGCGACAGGTCAAAAGAACAGAATTTCCATTCGTCTGAAAGAAGATGGATTGGGCGATGGAAATGATATTGCCATTGATGATATCTCCCTTCAGGAAAAACAAGATCCTGACTATAATCTGACGGTTACACACAATGGAGGAAATAATACCATTTCGGCTAGCATAGATCCTTATCCTTTTCTAAATGAAAGCTGCGAAATGGAATCAGATTATGCCTGGTTTGTTTATGAAACAACCAATCCTACCGGACCGCTATTTGGTTCTATGGTTCCGGGGACATTTGCTTGGAGTGATGACAGCGGAAGCTATGGAGCAGTAACTTCAGGAGCATCTTGGGGCGTTCCTTCTACCAATTTTGCTACCTATAACGGTTTCCAAAACAATAAGTTTTATGTAATCGGGATGTATATTCCAAGTTGTTGTGAAAGCTGTTTTTCAGATGGTTGGGCGTATCAGATTACTTATAATTATCAAAGAAAAACAGATTTGAATTTTGAATTGACATACGAAATGAAAGAAGAAATTAAAGCTTTATTCATCAAAACACGTTCATCAGATGTTGCAGAAACGATTGCCGATAAATTACAGGTTTATCCCAATCCATCCACCGGAATTTTTGAAATCAAAACAGAAAAATCCAATTCGGGACAACTCAAAGTTTATTCGGTCAAGGGAGAACTTGTTTATCAGGATGAATTCAATCAAAAAAATCAATTACAAATCAATTTGATCAATCAACCAAAAGGAGTATATGTTTTGAAAATCCAAACGGAAGACGGAGCAGTTCAATCCAAAAAATTAGTATTAAAATAAATTGAAATTTTTAATCATGAATCTGCAATTGTTTTACAGTTGCAGATTTTTTATTTTCCGATTTTCCTGACTACCGGCAAAATCTCGTTTTTTTCCAAAGCAAATCGTTTGATTTCTTCGTCGGTTAGGTTTTCCGATAAATTAACTTGTTCGACTAAAAATCCGATTGCAGCTAATTTCTCGTAATAATCTCTTCCATAGACACGAACGTGATCGTATTGCCCAAATTTTTCAATTCGCACTTGACGGTCTGTAATCGTCGGGTCTTCAAATGTTTTTTCTTGCTGATAACGAATTGGAACTTGTAAAATTCCCCATCCGCCTGGTTTCATCACCCGATACAATTCATGCAAAGCTTTTTTGTCATCTTCTACATGTTCCAAAACATGGTTGCAAAAAATCACATCAAAGGAATCGTTTTCAAATGGTAAATTTTGGATATCGGCTTTTACATCGGCAATCGGAGAATCCAAATCGCAAGTCGTATAATCCAGATTTTTCAATGCTCGAAATCTTTTGTAAAAAGATTGTTCGGGTGCCATATGAAGAACTTTCAACGGTGCCGAGAAAAAATTGGTTTCTTGTTGCAAATACAACCACATTAAACGATGGCGTTCCAAAGATAAAGTTCCGGGAGAAAGCACATTTTGACGTTGTTTTTCATATCCATAGGGAAGGAAAGCTTTGTAGGAATTCCCATCGATTGGGTCGGTGAATTTATTTCCACGGTACATCCAAACCAAAATCGGTCTTGCCCAAATACTCAATCGTATGAGCATGGGTCTTGGTAAGACGTTCATGATTTTTTTAAGGAGTGCTTTCAAATTTTTCCAAAATTTTCGGAACAAAAATAATCAAACCCGTAACAATTGCTCCAATTGATGCGAGAAAGGTTGCTCCTGCTGCAATGTCTTTGACATGTTTGATTTGTTCGTCTCGTTCCATTGTAACTCTGTCTGCTAATTTTTCAATAGACGTATTCAAATATTCCGAAACTCCTATGAGAAACATCCAAAGCAAAATGATTAATAGTTCGGTTTGCGAAACTTCTAGCCAAAACGCAATTCCAATGGTAATGATGGCGATTCCCAACCATATTTGTACATTTCGTTCCGTTCGCAAAGCATAAATAAGTCCATTTAAGGCGTATTGCATGGAACGGAAGTAGCGAAACATAGTCGTTTATTTTTTATACAAAAAGGGTTTTTCCTCATCACTTTCAATTCCCAAGGCATCGTAAATGTATTGGAAAGTAGAAAGTAGAGTAGGTTTCCCATCGATGATGGCAACATCATGTTCGAAATGAGCAGAAGGCATATTGTCTCTTGTGGTAACCGTCCAACCGTCTTTATGGAAACGAACCTTATCGGTTCCCATATTGATCATCGGTTCGATGGCCAAGGTAATTCCTTCTTTTAGAACTTTTCCAGTACCTCTTCGTCCATAGTTAGGAACTTGTGGGTCTTCATGCATCACTCTACCTAAGCCATGACCAACTAATTCTTTCACAACACCATATCCTTCTTTTTCGCAATAGGTTTGGATAGCATGTCCGATATCACCTACACGATTTCCTGGAAGCACTTGTTCAATACCTTTGTACAAAGATTCTTTGGTGATCTTCAATAATTTTTTGATTTCAGGTGCAACTTCACCGATTTCAAATGTATAGGCATGATCTCCTACAAATCCATTCATGAAAACACCGCAATCGACAGAAAGAATATCGCCTTCTTTCAAAATATCGTTGTTGGGAAATCCGTGAACGACTTGTTCGTTGGGTGACATACAAAGAGAATTTGGAAAACCTCCATATCCTAAAAATGCGGGTTCACCTCCGTGGTCCTTTATAAAATCGTAGGCCATTTTATCTAAATCGATGGTTTTAACCCCTGGTTTTATTTCTTTTGCCAACATACCCAAGGTTTTTGACACCAATTGGGCGCTTTGGTACATCAATTCTAATTCTTCTTTATTTTTTAAATGAATCATATTCCAAAAAATCCTCTTTTCTTTTTCTTTCTTTCTTTTTCTTTTCCATGAGTTCCAATGGAAAATTCAATTCGTTTATTGATAATCTGAACCACTTCGCCCCAACCAGGAAATCCGCCCAAATTTCGATCATCGATAAAATAATCGGCGTTAATTTTTCTGCTTTGAGTGGAAGAGTCAAATTTTTCGTCTTCAAAACTTGAGTTGACCGCATAAAATTCAATTCCATTTTCGCGACAAAACTCCACAGCTTCATCCAACATTTTGCCATGTCGATACGTCCAAAGGATTAAACGATGACCTTGAGATTGCAATTGCTTCATCGATTCAAATGCAAAAATCATGGGCTTTCCAATTTTTGGATAAGCATCTTCGACAATGGTTCCGTCAAAATCAACCGCAATTATGTAACTTTTCATAGTATCGTTCAAGTCGTGCAAAAGTACAAATTAATTGTGAAGCAAGACGTTTCCTGTCATTTCGTTTGGAATCGGAATATCCATTAATTTCAAAATGGTGGGCGCAATATCTCCCAATTTTCCGTTTGTGATTTTATAGGATTCTTCTTTTTCAATCAATATAAACGGAACCAATTCTGTGCTATGTTGTGTGTTGGGCGAACCATCTGGATTGACCATCACATCGGCATTTCCGTGATCGGCTAAAATAATGATGGAATAGTCGTTCTCCAAGGCGGTTTTAACGATCGATTCTGCGCATTTATCAACCGTTTCCGCGGCTTGAACTGCCGCTTCAAATACGCCGGTATGACCGACCATATCTGTATTGGCAAAATTCAAACAAATAAAATCGGCTGATTTATTCATGATTTCAGGCAAAATATTTTTGGTGATTTCATGTGCCGCCATTTCGGGTTTCAAATCATAGGTTGGAACCTCTTTTGGAGATGGGCAAAGAATTCGTTTTTCTCCTTCGAAAGGTTTTTCTCGACCTCCTGAAAAGAAGAAGGTTACATGCGGATATTTTTCTGTTTCCGCGATTCGAATTTGGGTTTTTCCATGATCTTCTAAAACTTCTCCCAATGTTTTTGGAATTTCACTATCGTCATAGACAACTTGAACTCCTTTGAAAGTTTTGTCATAATTGGTCAGCGTAATGTAACGAAGGGATAATGCCTGCATCCCAAATTCTGGGAAATCGTCTTGCGTCAAAACTTGGGTAATTTCTCTTCCGCGATCTGTTCTGAAGTTGAAATTGATAACAACATCTCCTTCTTCAATTATTCCATCCTTATCCAGAATAATTGGTTTTAGAAATTCGTCTGTTACTTTTTCCTTGTAGGAATCTTCAATTGCCTGAATAGGATCTTGGGTAAATTTCCCTACACCTTTCACCATTAAATCATAGGCTTCTTTCACACGTTCCCAACGTTTGTCACGATCCATAGCATAGTAACGACCAACAATTGATGCAAGTTTTCCTGTAGAATGTTGCATATGTTCCATCAAATCACCGATGAATTTCACACCACTTTTGGGATCGCAATCACGACCATCGGTAAATGCGTGAACATATACATTGTCGGTTAAGCCATATTCAGCAGCGGCATCTAACAAGCCATACAAATGATTGATGTGCGAATGAACACCACCATTGGAAGTTAATCCGATGAAATGAACTTTTTTATTGTTGTCTCGAGCAAATTGAAATTGTGAATTCAGAATGCTTTCATTTAAGAAAGTTTTATTCTGAACCGCCATATTGAGTCGAACTAAATTCTGGTAAACCACGCGTCCCGCACCCAAATTCATATGACCTACTTCTGAATTCCCCATTTGGCCTTCTGGTAATCCTACGTCGGTCCCATAAGTAATAAGAGTCGCATTGGGGTATTTTTGAAGGCAGGCATCGTAAAATGGAGTGTTTGCTTTGGCAATTGCAGAAACTTTTTCGTTGGGATTGATTCCCCAACCATCCAAAATCATAAGGATGACTTTTTTGCTCATAGGTTTTGATTTTATAAACGAAAAGATGAACAAATCTGGCAATTCAAAAGGATCGTGTAATCTTTAATCCTTCTTAAATTGGCAAATCGTTCATCTTCTCCAACTATTAATTTGCAATATCGTTGATGAATTTAATTCGCATCAAACGTAATTCGTCTTCTTCGTATTCGTCCCCAAATTCCTTTAATATCGTCGTCATGGAATCATTTTCTGCTTCCATCAAGAATTCGTGAATTTCCTCTTGTTGATCTTCATCTAAAATTTCATCGATATAATAGCCAATATCCAATTTGGTTCCTTGGTAAACAATTCGTTCCATTTCGGTAATCAGATCTGTCATCGACAAACTTTTGGCTTCGGCCATATCTTCCAAGTCAATTTTTCTATCAACACTTTTGATGATGTAAACTTTATGACTGGAATTGTCAGCAACGCTCTTGATAACCATTTCATCTGGACGAATGATGTCGTTTTCTTCAACATATTTCGCAATAAATTCCACAAATGGTTTTCCAAATTTATTGGCTTTTCCTTCTCCAACCCCAAAAACATTGGTCAATTCTTTCAGATTGGTTGGATATTGCATGGTCATATCGTCCAAACTTGGATCTTGAAACACAGCAAATGGAGGGATTCCATGTTGTTTGGCAATTTTTTTACGCAATTCTTTCAGATGTTTTAACAAGACATCGTCAAATGCGGCAGGTGCTTGTTGTACGGGTTCATTGGCAGATTCCGTCAATAATTTTTTATAATCGGTATCTTCTGCAATCATGAATTCTTCTGGTTGTTCAATGAAAGATTTTCCTTTGTCACTTAGTTTTAAAATGCCATAAGTTTCAATTTCTTTCACTAAATAATTTCGAACAATTAATTGTCGAGCAATGCTTTTCCAATAATAATCTTCCTTGTCATTGTTTTTACCGAAGAAATTTTCAAACTGAATATTGTAATTTTTAATCGTTGAACTTTCTTTCCCCATAACGGTATTGACAAGGTCATTGATTCGTAGTATTTCTTTGGTTTTTTGAACGACCTCCAACATGAATTGTGCATCTACTTTCGCATCTATCAATTGCTTTGGATTGCGCATATTGTCGTCCATATTGGCGCCAAGACCATTGATTTCATCAAATTCCTCTCCGAAATAATGCAACAAGAATTTACGTCTTGACATGGATGTTTCGGCATAGGAAACAACTTCTCCTAACAATTGTAAGCCTACTTCACGCTCTGCAACTGGTTTGGAAGCTAAGAATTTTTCTAATTTCTCTATGTCTTTGTAATCATAGAATGCCAAACAATATCCTTCTCCGCCATCACGACCTGCACGACCGGTTTCTTGGTAATAACTTTCCAAACTTTTTGGCATATCATAATGCACGACAAAACGTACATCTGGTTTGTCAATTCCCATTCCGAAAGCAATGGTCGCTACCACAACATCGACTTCTTCCATCAAGAACATATCTTGATGTTTTGATCTTGTTTTGGTGTCCAATCCTGCGTGATACGGAATCGCTTTGATGCCATTGACTTGCAAAGTTTGGGCGATTTCTTCCACTTTTTTACGACTCAAACAGTAGACAACACCCGATTTCCCAGAATATTGATGGATGAATTTCACCAATTCTTTGTCTTGATTGACTTTTGGACGGATTTCATAAAACAAATTAGGACGGTTAAAGGAAGCTTTGAACACTTTTGCCTTCAACATGCCCAATGTTTTTTGGATATCATCTTGAACTTTTGGAGTAGCCGTTGCTGTTAAAGCAATAACTGGCGCATCTCCAATTTTATTGATGATATGTTTTAAGTTTCTGTATTCTGGACGGAAATCATGTCCCCATTCCGAAATACAGTGTGCTTCGTCTATCGCAAAGAAAGAAATATTTACAGTTTTGAAGAAATCAATGTATTCTTCTTTTGTTAAGGATTCTGGAGCGACATACAACATCTTGGTGGTTCCACTTTTGATGTCGTCCATTACCTTTTTGGTTTCTGTTTTATTCAAAGATGAATTCAAAACATGCGCAACATTGTTGTCCGCAGAAATGCCTCGTACTGCATCTACTTGGTTTTTCATCAATGCAATCAAAGGAGATACAATGATAGCAACACCTTCTGAAATTAAAGCAGGTAATTGGTAACATAGAGATTTTCCTCCTCCTGTCGGCATTAACACAAACACATCATCTCCATTGAGTAAGCTTCTTATAATCTCCTCTTGCTGCCCCTTAAATTGGTCGAAACCAAAATGTTTTTTCAAACTAGAGGTTAGTTCTATTGTTTCACTCATCCTTACAAAAAGACTATTTTAATTTTTTCTACTTTTCAAAGTTGCTATATTTGAACTTTCAATTGAAAACAGTTGAAAATTCGAAATTGGTCAATGACCTAAAATACGATAAATATTTTATATAGGCAAAATCTTATTAGATTTGGAAAATCAAGATATCATAGCAATCGCTAAAGTAGTATTTCAGGACGAAATTACTGAACTTTCCCAAATTGCTCAAAAATTAGGGAATGATTTTGCTCAAGCAATTGAAAAACTTCAGAATAGAAAAGGAAAAGTTGTTGTAGTTGGCATTGGAAAAAGTGCTCATATCGCCAATAAAATGGTCGCAACTTTTAATTCTACCGGAACAAAAAGTCAATTTTTACATGCATCTGAAGCCATTCATGGAGATTTAGGATTGTTGGACCAGGAGGATGTGGTGATTTGTCTATCCAAAAGCGGAAATAGTCAAGAAATCAAAGACATTGCTCCGATTTTAAAGAAAAATTCCTCTGGATTAATTGCGATTACAGGAAATTTAGAGTCTGATTTAGCGAAGCATGCTGATATAGTATTGGATATCACGATTTCACGTGAGGCTTGTCCCAATAATTTAGCTCCGACTACAAGTACCACTGCTCAATTGGTAATGGGTGATGCTCTTGCGGTTGCCTTAATGAGATTGAACGGATTTGGTGGCGAAGACTTTGCGAAATTCCATCCAGGCGGCGCATTGGGCAAACGATTGTTGTGGAATGTGGAAGATGTGATGGATACTTTTCAACGTCCGTTTGTCTCACCTGAGTCCACCATTTTTGAAGTGATTGATTCATTGACTTCTGGTCGAAATGGTATTACGGTCGTGTTGGAAGATGATACGATTGTTGGCGTAATTACCGATGGAGATTTGAGAAGAACTTTACAGAAATACAAAGAAGATTTTCATCATTTGAAAGCCAAAGACATCATTACATTGAATCCGAAAATGGTTTACAAGGATGAGAAAGCAGTTGATGCTTTCAATCGATTGAGAGACTATAATATTGGACAATTGGTTGTGGTCGATCGTGAAGAGAAATATTTTGGAATCTTGGATTTACATGCCTTGATCAAACACGGAATAGAAGCATAATGGAAGAGGGGAAAGAAAAGGAAATGTCCTTTTTAGGGCATATTTTTGAGTTAAGAGGACACATGATTCGTTCGGTAATAGCGATTTTTGTGGGAGCGATTTTGTGCGGAATTTTTTGGGAAACCATCAACAATCAATTTATCATGGCTCCATTGAGTTCAGATTTTTTCACCTATCAAATGTTGAATTCATTGGCAGAATCCATCGGAATTGATCCTATATACTCCAAGAGTTTTGACTATTCCAAGGAATTGAAAAATTTGATTCCTGCAGGACAGATTACGGCACAGATTTTTGCCATTTTGGTTTGTGGACTGATTCTAGCCATCCCTTATGTGGTGTATGAAATATGGAAATTCATTCGTCCAGGATTAAGCGAAAACGAACGCAAACATACCAACGGAGCAGTTGCTGGAATCACCTTTTTCTTTTTGACAGGCGTTTTGTTCAGTTATTTTTTCATGTTGCCTTTTTCGATTCAGTTTTTGTTTTCGTATAATCCGTTTTCGATTTCCAATGAATGGACTTTGTCTAGTTATACGCGATTGTTTATTCAGACTTTGTTAGGGATGGGAATTGTATTTCTTTTTCCAGTTTTCGCGTATTTTCTAGCAAAAATTGGAATTTTAACACCTCAATTTTTAACAACTTATCGCAAGCATGCCTTGGTCGTAATTTTGGTCATTGCTGCTGTGATTACTCCTTCCGATGTGATGAGTATGATGATTGCTACGATTCCATTGTTAATTTTATACGAATTTAGTGTGTATATTACGAAATATGTATACAACAAGCAATTGAAATCTGAGGCAAGAGACCTGATTAAAAAATGATAAAAATCTTGTAGTTGTTATGCGTGCATAACAAATAAATTTCGTTAAATTTACGGACTTGAAAAGCTTAATTGATAGAGTATGAAGAATTAAGCATTTCATATTAGACAATAGAAACATATAAAAATAGTATACAATGAAGATATTAGTATGTATCAGTAGTGTTCCCGATACTACTGCGAAAATAAATTTCACAAGTGACGGAAAGGAGTTTGACAAAAACGGCGTTCAATTTGTGATCAATCCACATGACGAATTTAGTTTAACTCGTGCAGTTCAATTGCAAGAAACGCAAGGAGCAAAAGTTACCGTAGTAACAGTTGGTGATGCTTCAGTTGAACCTGTGATGAGAAAAGCTTTGGCGATTGGAGCAGATGATGCAATCCGTGTGAATGCTGATGCAAGAGATGGTTTATTTGTCGCGACTCAAATTGCTAAGGTTGCAAAAGAGGGTGGATACGATATCATCTTGACTGGAAAAGAATCGATTGATTTCAATGGTGGAGAAGTTCCAGGATTGGTAGCAGGTCTTTTGGATTATGCATTTGTAAACGGATGTGTTGGGTTGAAAGTGGAAGGTTCTTCTGTAGAAGCAACACGTGAAATTGACGGTGGTAAAGAAACTGTTTCTGCTCAATTCCCTGTAGTAATTGCTGGTCAAAAAGGATTGGTTGATGAGACTGAATTGAGAATTCCAAACATGAGAGGAATTATGGCGGCTCGTACAAAACCTTTGACTTTAGTTGAGGCTGAACAAACTTCTTCTAAATTGAAAGTGGTTGGATATGTGAAACCAGCGGAACGTGGAAATGTTACCTTGATTGATAAAGACAATGTAGCGGAATTGGTTCGTTTATTACACGAAGAAGCAAAAGTAATCTAAACCCAAAGTTTCAAGTTTAAGGTCAAAGATGAAAATCCTTAAACATTAAACGTCAAACTTTAAACAAATTAAAAAATGGCAATTTTAGTATACGCAGAGTCCGCCTCGGCTGACGGACAATATAAAAAAGCAGCATTTGAAGCAATTTCTTATGCAAAAACGATTGCAGACAAAACAGGTGATACAGTGACCGCTGTGGCAATCAATGCAACAGAATCTTCAGATTCTTTGTACAAATATGGAGCAAACAAAGTATTGAAAGTATCGAACGATGCTTTGAAAAGTTTTTCTCCAAACGCTTATGCGAAAGTATTGAGCGAATTAAAAGATGGTGATACCATCGTTTTACCAGCAACCAATGATGCATCTTCATTTGCACCTTTGTTGGCATTGAAAACAGATGCTACTTTGGTAACCAATGTGATTGCAGCACCATCCAATGTGGCACCTTTTACAGCAGAAAGAAGAGCTTTCTCTGGAAAAGGAATCGAAACTGTTGAGGTGACAGAGGGAGCAAAAGTTGTAACCGTATTACAAAACGCATTTGGATTGAAAGAAAATCCAGTTGCAGGAACAGAAGAAGCGGCAAACGTTTCAGTTTCTGATGCGGATTCAAAAGTGAAAGTGGTAAAAGTAGAACAAGCTTCATCTGACAAAATCGACTTGAAAGAAGCAGAAATCGTAGTTTCAGCTGGTCGTGGTATGAAAGGTCCAGAAAACTGGGGAATGAT
The DNA here is from genome assembly GCF_040545805.1 of Moheibacter stercoris. Lineage (NCBI taxonomy): Bacteria > Pseudomonadati > Bacteroidota > Flavobacteriia > Flavobacteriales > Weeksellaceae > Moheibacter > Moheibacter stercoris. The sequence goes on along the minus strand of NZ_JBEPMO010000004.1, from coordinate 3,809 downwards.
CGAAGAATTGGCTTCTTTGTTGGGAGCAGCAACAGCTTCTTCAAAACCAGTAGCTGACATCGGATGGAGACCACATTCTGAGCACGTGGGTCAAACTGGTAAAGCAATTGCGCCGAAATTGTATATAGCAGTTGGTATTTCTGGAGCAATTCAGCACTTAGCGGGTGTGAACGGTTCTAAAACGATTGTTGTCATCAACAGCGATGCAGAAGCACCATTCTTCAAAGCAGCTGACTATGGAATCGTTGGTGATGCGTTTGAAGTAGTTCCAAAATTAATTGAGGAAGTAAAGAAGTATAAAGGAATGTAATGCTTTGTATTAAGTACTAAGTATCAAGTACAAAGACTTTTTTAAAATAGAATAGCCTGATGAACGAATATTTGTCAGGCTTTTTTTTGTGAAATCTTCTTTCATGTACGACAGGCTTAATGCTTGAGCAAAATTTCGCGGGATGTTTTTGCGACTCCTCTGGAGTCGTTTAATAATACTGAATGCGTTTCTTGTAGATATTTGACCTCTCTGAGGTCAATATGGGATTGTTTACAGCTAATTAGGTGTTTTGAGTTTATTTAAGGACTAAATTAGGATTTAGATGGTTGTTTATACGAATCCTCTGGAGTCGGTGGTACTATTGGAGACAATCTTTACAGCTATTTAACCTCTCTGAGGTTATGTTAAGATTATTAAATTGAATTATTTTGATTTAAGTGATTTGATGACGTATGTGAAGAAATTTAATAAGTACATAGTGTTAAGACTATTTTTTAAAATAGAATAGCCTGATGAACGAATGTTTGTCAGGCTTTTTTTTGTGAAAATCCTATTATTTAATTATTATTGTTTTTCTAACCTTTAATCTTAGACATGAAAAGTATTTTTTATTCATTTTTCCTCTTTCTTTTAAGCTTAAATGTATTTTCTCAAGAAAAAGCAACTGATATTTTTAGTGTAAAGGCAGGTTTAATTGGCGCATGGATTGGTTATGAAAAATCTTTGAGTGAAAATTTTACTTTGTCTGGAGAAATTGGCTATGAAGGTGGATTCTTTGGCGGAGAGGCTTGGAAAGATAACTTTAGTTATGTACTAACATCTACTTTTAGTATTGATGGGAAATACTACTATAATTTTGATCGAAGAATTGAAAAGGATAAAAACACGATACACAATGCGGCTAATTATATTGGCTTAGAAATGCAATATGTTCCAGATTTTGGCACTATATCAGGAACTGATAATGTGGAGGTAGTCCCATCCCTAAGTGTTTATTCTAAATATGGTTTGAAGCGAAATTTGTCGAACCATATCAATTTTGAATTTGCTTTGGGTCCGGGGTATCGTTGGGCAGACAACGGCTCTAGTGGATTTACAGTTGGCTTGGATCTACGTTTTGGGTATAATTTTTAAATTTCGTAAATTATAATATAGGCCTTAAAGGATTTTAACTTCTAAAGCTTTTTTTGTTTTTGAGTAAGAATTTTATTGTTCTTATATTGGCTATGAAAGGTTGTTCTTGCGTCAGGGATGTGTAGGGCCGCGACCGTAGGGAGTGGGTCTCGTCTTGAAGGACGAGACGGAACCCCGAAACAAGCCCGCCCGGACGCCCAAAATATTCTAATAAACGATTTTAAATAAATAATTTATCAGATTGGATAGATTTTCCGTCTTAAATAATTTCCCTAAATTGTAGATTTTATTAGATTTACACCCTGATGGAAAATTTGGTGAAATTAAACATTAAAGGCATTTCGTATAGTCAAACCCAAACGGGAGCTTATGCCTTGATTTTAGAGGAGGAATTGGGTCAGAGAAAATTGCCCATCATCATAGGAAGTTTTGAGGCTCAGTCCATTGCGCTGGCTATGGAAAAAGATATACGCACGCCCCGCCCACTGACGCATGATTTGTTTGTTTCGATTGGTCGGGCTTTTTCTTTTTTTGTAAAAGGGGTTTTCATCCATAGGTTGGAAGATGGTGTTTTTTATTCGAACATTTTATTTGAAGACAAGGATGGAAATGAGGAGGAAATTGATTCTCGTACGTCTGATGCGATTGCATTGGCAATCCGTTTTGATGCGCCGATTTATGCGCTGGAAACGGTGATGGAAAAGGCTGGAATTCATTTGGAAGTTCAAGAAAAAGAGGAAAAGAGTATTGCGTCTGCCATCAGAGAGATTGAAGAGGAGGTTGCGCGCCAAGAGAAAAAATATGATTTCTCGATGAAAACGGTGGAAGAATTGAAGCAGGAAATGAAAGAAGCGGTTCAAAATGAAGACTACGAATTGGCTGCTCGTCTACGTGACGAACTTGATAAACGATAATTACTAAAAATTAAATACTCAAAAAATAATATGTCAATAAAGCTTCGACTGATTATTATGAACTTCTTACAGTTTGCTGTTTGGGGTGCATATTTAACTTCTATGGGGAATTACCTTGGAAGTGTAGGATTGGGACCGAAAATCGGTTTGTTTTATGCGATGCAAGGGATTGTGTCGATTTTTATGCCTGCTATTTTAGGGATTGTAGCGGATAGATGGATTCCTGTACAACGCTTGTTGGGGTATGCCCATGCTATTGCTGCGATTTTTATGATTTGGGCGGGTTATTATGCTATGAATGCGGGTGATGCGGTTCAGTTTGGAACTTTGTTTACGCTGTATTCGATCAGTGTTGCTTTTTATATGCCAACGATTGCTTTGTCGAATTCGACGGCCTATACGATTTTGGTGAACAATAATTTTGAAACGATTAAGGCTTTTCCACCTATCAGAACTTTGGGAACGGTCGGATTTATTTGCTCGATGTTGTTTGTGAATTTTGCTGGGATTGTAGATGGAGGTTTAGCGTTTAATTTCGCGAATGAATTGAATTTTCCAAGTTTCCAAAATAGTTATAGTCAGTTTTTTGTGTCAGCTGTTTTGGGTATCCTTTTATTTTTATATTCGTTTACCTTGCCTCATTGTCCAATCAATCAGTCAACCGAAAAAAGAAGTTTGTCAGATGCTTTGGGCTTGAAAGCTTTTGCTTTGTTTAAGCAACGTAAAATGGCGGTATTCTTTATCTTCTCGATGTTGTTGGGAGTTTCTTTGCAAATCACGAACGGATATGCGAATCCGTTTATTACAAGTTTCAAAGATGTACCAGAATTTGCCAATACTTGGGGAGCGAATAATGCGAATGCCTTGATTTCTTTGTCACAGGTTTCTGAAACCTTGTGTATTTTGTTGATTCCGTTCTTTTTGAAGCGATTTGGAATCAAGAAGGTAATGTTGATGGCGATGTTTGCGTGGTTCTTACGTTTTGCCTTGTTTGGATTGGGAGATCCAGGACCAGGATTGTGGATGTTTGTCTTGTCAATGATCGTTTATGGTATTGCGTTTGACTTTTTCAACGTTTCGGGATCTTTGTATGTGGATAAGGAAACAGATCCAAGCATTCGTTCTAGTGCGCAAGGAGTTTTCATGATGATGACCAATGGTTTTGGAGCAACTTTGGGCATGCTCGCGGCAGGAGAAATTGTTTCTCATTTTCAAGTATTCTCACCTGAATTGGATGCCGCAACGAAATTAGTGGGATGGAATTCTTCTTGGTACATTTTCGCCGGATATGCTTTGGTGGTTTGTATTTTGTTTGCCTTCTTGTTTAAGGATGATCATAAACCGAATGAATTGAAGATTAATCATTAATTGAATGATTTCATAATAAAGCAAAAAGAGGCTGTCTCAAAAGTGAGATAGCCTTTTTTATAAATAAAAAAAGGAAAGCCAAAGCTTTCCCAATTGAAGCAATTTTAGTAAATTGCTTTGTG